>JAAZLF010000444.1 GCA_012799425.1 Actinomycetales bacterium
GAGACGATGGAGGCGTTCTTCCACACCTTCAACACGCTCTACAACTCGGACAAGCAGATCGTGATCACGTCTGACCTGCCGCCGAAGGAGCTGGGCGGCTTCGAGAACCGGATGAGGTCCCGTTTCGAGATGGGCCTGATGACGGACGTCCAGCCGCCGGACCTCGAGACACGGATCGCGATCCTGCGCAAGAAGGTCGCGCAGGAGAACACCGGTGAGGTGCCGCATGAGGTGCTCGAGTACATCGCCTCGCACATCGCCACGAACATCCGTGAGCTCGAGGGCGCACTGATCCGCGTGCAGGCGCTGCACTCGCTGTCGCGGCAGCCGATGGACGTCACCCTGGCCGAGAGCGTGCTGAAGGATCTGCTCTCCCATGACGACGGAGCCCAGATCACGGCCTCGACGATCATCGCCCAGACGGCGACCTACTTCGCTCTCTCCGTCGAGGAGATCGTGGGCACCGGGCGCTCGCGCCGGCTGGTCTCCGCACGGCAGATCGGCATGTACCTGTGCCGCGAGCTGACGGACATGCCCCTGATCCGGATCGGCGACGAGTTCGGTGGCCGTGACCACACCACCGTGATGCACGCCAACAAGAAGATCAGCGAGCTGATGAAGGAGCGTCGGGCGATCTTCAACCAGGTCACCGAGCTCACGGCGAGGATCAAGAGCTCGAGCTCTGCCTCGCGGCAGTGATCGTGCGCCCGGATCGGGCTGACGGAACAACACAGCAGGTCACGACACAGTTCTCCCCAATTGTGGATAACTCTGTGGACAGTGTGGAACGGTGAGCATCTGCGCAGGAGCCGATGTGCACGGAGGAATGACAAGAATCTGCTGTGACAGCTCGTGCATGCACAGCCCGCACACGAGCGCCGAGCAGTCCTCAACGATCCATCCACTCGCATGTCATTCGTGATGACCTGCACTGATGAGGGTTATCCACTGGATCCACAGTCGTGATGATGAGGACTGTAAGTACTTGCTCGACGGGGATGTGGACGGGGAGAGCTGCTCGGGAGCGATCGCGGATCATGTGATTCCGGGGTGCCGGGGCGCGTTTCCGAGCCTCGACGAGGAGGGGTCGGTTCCCGCGGATCGGTGACCGATGGCGGCGGAGGTGCGCGCGAGGACCGCGACCGGCAGGCAGGAAAGTCAAGGATGGTGCCCGGTGTGTCGGCGGGAGACCTCCGGAACCGATACGCTGTGCTCCGTTCGGCCGCGACGTGCGACAGCGCGCGGCACATTCCGTCATTCGACCACTGCGAAGGAGTGGCAACGGTGAAGTTCCACCTCGATCGCGGCGTCCTCGGCGACGCCGTCTCCTGGGCCACCCGCACCCTCCCCGTCCGACCGGCGATGCCGATCCTGCAGGGTGTGCGGATCGTCGCCGAAGCCGGCGGCGAGCTGCAGCTCTCCACGTTCGACTACGAGGTCAGCGCCCAGATCAGGCTCGAAGCCGAGATCGAGCAGCCCGGCGAGGTCCTGGTCCAGGGCCGGATGCTCTCCGACATCGTGCGCGCCCTGCCGAACAAGGACGTCTCGATCGCGCTGGAGGGCACCAAGCTCCAGGTCCGCTGCGGCAGCGCCCGCTTCGCCCTGGCCACCCTCCCGGTCGACGAGTACCCGCAGCTGCCGGCGATGCCGCCGGTCGCCGGTTCCGTCGCGGCGGACGTCTTCGCCGAGGCGATCTCCCAGGTCACCGTCGCCGCCTCCAAGGACGACACCCTCCCGCTGCTGACCGGCGTGAAGGTCGAGATCTCCGGCGAGACCATGACGCTGATGTCCACCGACCGCTACCGCCTGGCGCTGCGCGAGCTGACCTGGAACCCCTCGAACCCGGGCACCGAGCTCACCGCGCTGGTCCGC
>JAAZLF010000445.1 GCA_012799425.1 Actinomycetales bacterium
GGACGACCCGGGTGCGACCCCGCGCGCGGCATCGGACTGCTCGGTCACGGTCCGCGCCGGCACGGGCTCCCCGCTCCACAGCTCGCGCACCTCGCCCTCGAGCACTGCGGGCAGGCCCACGTCCTGGCTGTCCAGGGGCAGGGCGAGCTCCTCCTCGCCCACGTTGAACGCCGCGACGTACTGCGCGCCGCCGGGGCCGCCTGCCGACCAGAGGATCAGCGGGTCCTCCCGGAACACCTCGCGGGCTCCGTGGCCTTCGCGGTGCACCGCGAGCACGTCGGCGTTCTGCAGCAGCGCGATCGTCGCCGGGTCGGAGGAGGGCAGGTCCCCGCCCACCATGAGCGGGGAGCGGGCGATCACCCACAGCGTCATCAGGGTGCGGCGCTCCTCGGGGGTGAGCAGGTCATCGCGCGGCTCACCGCGCTCGGCGCGGATCCCGATCCGGCCCAGCGGAAGCATGTCCCCGTCGGGCCAGCCCTCGGGGCCGGCGTGCGGCGCCCAGCGGGCGAAACGGGCGAAGTTCGCCTCGACGTCCTCCCACGTGTCCCACAGGTCATCGCAGATGCGCCACATCGTGGCGTGCTCACGCAGATGCTCGAGCCGGGCCAGGGAGAGGTCGCGGCCGGGGGAGAGGCTCAGCTGCATCGGGCGTCCGCTGCTCTCGATCGCGGCGGAGAACGCCTCGATCTCGGTGGCCTGGTACGGCCAGAGCATGTCGTCGACCTTGAGGAAGTCCACTCCCCACCCCGCGTACAGCGCGAGCACCGAGTCGTAGTAGGCCTGCGCGCCGGGCACGGAGTGGTCGATGCCCACCATGTGCGGGTTCCATTCGCAGGCATTGCGGGGGTCGGCGATGGCGGAGGCGCGCAGCTCCGAGCCGAGCACCGGCGCATCCATCTCGAGGGCACGGCGCGGGATCCCGCGCATCACATGGATCCCCAGCCTCAGGCCGAGCGCATGCACCTCCTCGGCGAGAGGGCCGAAGCCGGCACCGTCCGCGGCGCTGGGGAAGCGCACCGGATCGGGCATCACCCGTCCGTGCTCGTCCATCACCAGCGGGGCGCCCACGTTGTAGCCGTGGGAGCGGGCCGACGGGTCCGACCAATCGATGTCCACCACCACCGTGTCCCAGCCGTAGGGCGCCAGGTGCTCGGCGATGAAGTGCGCGTTGGCCAGGACCTCCGCCTCGGTGACGGTGGTGCCGTAGCTGTCCCAGGAGTTCCAGCCCATCGGCGGGCGGGACGAGTGCGGGGCGGGTGCAGCGGTCATGGGTCATCCTCCGAGCAGTCGGTCGACGTAGTCGTTGCGGAACATGCGATCGGGGTCGAGCCGGTCGCGCAGGGCCCGGAAATCTCCCAGGCGCGGATACTGCGCGCGCACGGCGGCGGGATCCATCGTGAAGACCTTCCCCCAGTGCGGCCGCGGTGCGTAGGGGGCCAGGCGCTCCTCGATCTCGGGCAGCAGCGCCTCGACCTGCTGCGGCAGCTGTTTCCAGGTGAAGTGCACGCAGGCGCTGTCACGGCCGTGCGCGGGGGAGAGCCACAGCGAGTCCGCCGCGACGGTGCGCACCTCGGAGGCGTGCAGCAGGGGCCGGATACGCTCGCCGAGCTCCGTCACCGCGGCCAGCGCGCCCGCGAGATCCTCCCGGGCGACGAAGTACTCCGACTGGATCTCCTCGCCGTTGCTGGGGGTGAACTCGAGCCGGAAATGCGGCAGCCGCTCATGTGGGGGACCGGGCTCTCCGCTCTGGTCTGTGCAGGAATCCGCAGGCATCCCGGGCAGGGGGTGCACGGCTTCCCGGGCGCGTCGGCCGCCGAGCCAGGTCTCCGGCAGCTGTTCGTCCTCGCCCACCCTCTGCTTCACCCAGGCCTGCGCGATACGGCCGTCCCAGCGGTGGAACAGGCTCACGCTGCTGCCGCCGGCGAGCATGGCCAGCAGGTCCTCGCCGCGCATGCGCTCGGCGGGGAAGTCGAGGTGGACCGTCTGCCGCATCGGCGCGGCGGGCACCAGGTCGAGGGTCAGGTGGGTGGCGATGCCGAGCGTGCCGAGCGCGAGCACCGCCCCGTCGAAGATCTCCGGATCCCCCTCACGGGAGAGCGCGAGCAGCTCTCCGCTCGCGGTGACCAGCTCGATCGCTCGCACGGCGCTCGCCAGCGAGCGGTGGCGATCGCCCGAGCCGTGGGTGCCGGTCGCGCTCGCCCCGCCCACCGAGATGTGCGGGAGCGAGCCCATGGTCGCCAGCGCCAGGCCGTGCTCGGCCGCGGCGAGGGCGAGCTCCCCGTACCGCACCCCGGCCGCGACGCGCACGGTGCGCGCCGCGGTGTCGAACTCGAGGTCCGCAGGCATCGAGGTGAGCGTGACCAGGGGCCCGTCGCTCGCGGCGACCTCGGAGAACGAGTGCCGGGTGCCGAGCGCCCGCAGCCGGGAGCTGCGTCCCACGAGCTCCTGCAGCTGCGCGAGGGACGTCGGGGCGTGCAGGGGCCCGGGACCGTAGTCCACGGTGCCGGACCAGCTGAGGCCGGGCACCTCGAGCGAATGCTCCGGCGCGGGGAGGGCGGGCGTCATGGCATCGGCTCCTCGGGGGCGGTCACGGCAACGGGACGGCACAGCTGGCCGGAGTTCTGCGTGCCCAGGACCGATGTGGGCGCGACCATCGGTCCTGAGGCGGCAGAAGTGGGCCGGGCGGCCCGACGGGCAGGTGGGTGGCCCGACGGA
>JAAZLF010000446.1 GCA_012799425.1 Actinomycetales bacterium
CCGCGCCCGTACAGGTCGATGATCGCCTCGTAGATCATCTCGTGGGCGGGGCGGTAGAAGTCGCTGCCGCGCACGGTCTCGACGACGTCGGCGATGGCGTCCTTGGACAGCATCATGCCGCCGAGCACGCCGCGCTCGGCGGGGAGGTCCTGGGGCGGGGTGCGCTCCAGGCCGCGGTCGGGTCCGGCTTCGAAGGCTTCGGTGGATGTCACCGGGCCAGTGTAGGAACTCCGCCTGACCCTCGGGGCGTGATCTTCGCGGCGGTGGACGCAGGACCAGGCGCGCTCAGCCGCGCTGCGGCATGCCCAGCACGTAGGAGGCCTGGGCGAGGTGCTGGATGGCGTCGTCGGCGATGCTCACCAGCCGGGCCCCGCGCGTGACCGGCGGATCCCACTGCTCATCGATCACGTCGTCCAGGTCCGCGGCGATCAGGGCGTCGAGGTGCTCGCCCATCGCGCCGAGCGCAGCGTCGACGTAGTCCAGCAGGCCCGCGCCGTCCTCGACGATGATGCGGCGCGCCTCGGCGGAGCCGTGCCCGTACCCCACCGAGTCGCCGAGCTCGCCCAGCCCGAAGCGCCGGTCGTAGCCCTGGGCGGTCCACACCTCCTCCTCCCCGGTCAGAGGTGCGAGCTGGGCATCGATCTCGCGTCCCGTGTGCCACAGCAGCCAGGCCACAGAGTTGTCATGCCCGCCGGGCCGGGCGTTGAGGGTGCTGGGGTCGAGGCGGCCGCGCAATCCTGCGACCACCTCGCGGGGACGGGAGACGAGATCTCGGAGCAGGTCGAGGGAGTCCATGTCAGAACGCTACTGGTTTGCCCGCAGGGCACAAGGGGTCGGGGCGAGCGGTCAGTCGTCCAGCATGACGCCCTCGGCCTGCTCGGGATGGCGATGCAGCCAGCTCTCGATGAACGGGCAGATCACCAGCACCGGCAACGTGATCGCCCGCGCCTCGGCGAGGACGGTGCGCACCAGCACCGAGGCCACGCCCTCGCCCCGGTGGTCGGGGTCGGTGACCATGTGCAGCAGGTCGATGCGATGCCGACGGCGCTCGTAGAGGAGGATCCCGACGACCTCCCCGTCGCGCACCGCCTCGTAGCGGTCGGCGGCGGCGTTGTCGCGTACGGCGATCGTCTCGTCGGGACCGTGATCGTGGGCGTCGACTTCGCTGGCCATCACCGCGGCTCCCTCCGGCAGGTCCTCCCACCGTACGACAGGCGGTCGGCGATGTCAGGGCGCGGAGGCATCCGCGTGCGACGATGCTGGACGTGACCTCGCACCCCTCCCCCGACCACCACTCCCCCGACCACCGCATCCCCGCCGCGCAGGCACGAGCGACCGCATCGGCCGAGCGCAGCGCGTTCTCCGAGGCCTCGGACGCCCTGCAGCGGCACCGGCCGCCCTCCCCCGTCTGGGGTGACGAGAGCGAGGCGGTGAGCATCGCCCTGCACTGGGCGGCATCCCACACCACGGTCGCCACCGATCCCAAGACCACCGCCCGCACCGCCGCCGCGCTGCAGGCGGAGGTGGGCGAGACGATCACCGCGGACGGCATCGGAGCCACCCGCGCGATGGAGCTGTTCGACCAGGTGCTGCTGCCGGCGACGCGCGCCGCCGAGGACCCCA
>JAAZLF010000447.1 GCA_012799425.1 Actinomycetales bacterium
AGCCACATCGAGGCCTGCGAGCCGGCGGTCTCGGCGACCGCGCCGGTCAGAGCGGACGCCGCGGACTGGCCGACGATCGTGGCCGAGCCGAGCATCGTCATCACGGTCGCAGAGCGGCCCTGCGGACTGCGCTCCGCGGCCAGGCTGTACAGCGTCACGACCGTCGGCCCGATGCCGATCCCGGCGATCGCCATCGCCACGACGATGCCGCCCAGACCGCCCGCGAACCCGAAGCCGAGCATCGCCGCGAGCATCAGCGCGGAGAAGACGAGCCAGCGCGCATCCAGCCGGAAGCGTTCGGGGAACAGCGCGACCGACAGCGCCAGGATCGTCGACCCGATGCCCATCACACCGTAGACCAGCCCTGCGGAGTCGCCGTGGCCGGTGTCGGAGAGGAAAGAGGTGAGCGAGGTCAGGACCGTGCCGAAGAACAGGCCCACGCCGAGCGCGCCGGCGACGACCACCAGCACCCCGAGGGAGCGCAGCTCACGGGCCGGGGCCTGGGTCACCGGCTCCCCGGTGGTGGGCGCGGCGACCTTCGCGGTGGGGTGCAGTGCGAAGGCCGTGACGAACAGCAGCGTCAGCACCGCCGCGCCGATCATCGGGGCGGCCGGGCTCAGCGTGGTCGCCAGCAGCCCCACCACGACCGGGCCGAACACGAATGCGGTCTCGTCCGCCGCGGACTCGTAGCCCATGGTCGAGTTCAGGCTGCGCGCGCGCCGGGCCACCGGCAGACGCGTGAGGATCAGCTGCACCAGGCGGCTGCGGGAGAGCGGGCCGATCTGCGGGGAGGAAGCGCCGATGACGAAGCCGACAGCGAGCACCGCCGCGTCGGGCAGGGAGCTGAAGGCCACCGCGGCCATCGCCACCAGGGCCAGCGAGTTGATGATCCCCGAGACGAGGATGACGGGACGCTGGCCGATCCGGTCCGCGGCGGCGCCCAGCAGGGGGCCGATCAGCGCGGCGCCCAGTCCCACCACGGCCGAGTTCACACCGCCCAGCCAGATCGACTCGCGCGCGGAGACGACGAGGGTCAGCGTGCCCACGACCATCATCGCGAACGGGAAGCGGGCGATGAACGCGATCGGGAAGTAGGCGGCGCCGGCGACGCCGCGCAGCGTCGTCTGCGGAGGCTGGTGGTTGGGGGCTGTCTCAGGGGGAGTGGACATCGAAGCTCCGGACGGTGGGTGCCGCCTTGGACGATCCACACCGTGGACCCGAGGTAGATGCACTGCGGGGGCCCGTGCGCCGGGCCGATCTGACGGCTCCACTGTAGAGGCGCCCGGTGGTGCCTGCCAGGGGTTCGGTGCCGGTGGTGCGCGGATTCACCAGGGCGGGGGCCGGGTGCGGGATGCCTGGTGCCGGGAGCTGCGCCGGGGGCTGGGTGCTGTGCCGGGGGCTGGGTGCTGTGCCACGAGGAAGCACCGAGTACTGGCTCCAGGGAGCACGCACTGGTCATATCTGCAGAGCGTGTCGCCCAGCGCCAGTACTCGGCGCACGTCCGGCGAGGTCGCGAGGGCCGGGCCCGCGCGCCCGGGTCAGGCGGTGGCGGGCTGCTTCCCGCTGCTGTCCGGCGCATCGGCCTCTACATCGGCCTCGACCTCGGCCTCTGCATCGGGCGCGCCCTCGGCCTCCGCGGCCTGCTCGGCCTGGAGGATCTGGAAGGAGGTGCGGCGCGCGGCGTCGTACGTCCCCTGGTCCAGGATCTTCTCGCGCTTGGCGACGATCACGGCCACCAGCGACTGCCCGGTGACGTTCAGGGCGGTGCGGCCCATGTCGAGGATCGGATCGACCGCGAGCAGCAGGCCCACACCCTCGAGCGGGAGGCCCAGGGTGGACAGGGTCAGGGTGAGCATCACCGTCGCGCCGGTCATGCCGGCGGTCGCGGCCGAACCCAGCACCGAGACCAGCACGATCAGCAGGTAGTCGGTGATGCCCAGCGGCACCCCGTAGAAGTTCGCCACGAAGATCGCGGCCAGCGAGGGGTAGATCGCGGCGCAGCCGTCCATCTTGGTGGTCGCGCCCAGCGGGATCGCGAAGCTCGCGTAGTGGCGCGGCACGCCCATCCGCTCGGTGACGGTCTGGGTCATCGGCATGGTGCCCAGCGAGGAGCGGGAGACGAAGCCCAGCGAGGTCGCGGGCCACACACCGCGGAAGAAGGAGCCGATGGAGAGTCCGTTGATCTTCAGCAGCACCGGGTAGACGACCAGCAGCACGATCAGCATGCC
>JAAZLF010000448.1 GCA_012799425.1 Actinomycetales bacterium
ACGTCCAGACCGGCCTGGTCGGCGATCGCGAAGGGGCCGAAGAAGCCCAGGCGGAAGCCGAAGGTGGTGCGCACGATGGTGTCGACGTCCTCCGCGGTGGCGACGCCCTCCTCGACCACCGAGGTGGCCTCCTTCAGCAGCGCGTACTGGAGGCGGTTGAGGACCATGCCGGGGGTGTCCGCGACCTGGGCGCCCTTGTTGCCGGACTTCTCCAGCAGCGCCTTGACCGCGGCGACGACCTCGGGGGTGGTGTCCTTGCCGGCGACCAGCTCGACGCCCGGGATGAAGGGGGCGGGGTTGGAGAAGTGGACGGTGAGGAACCGCTCGGGGTGCTTCACCGCGCTCTCGAGCTCCTTGACCGGGATGGTCGAGGTGTTGGTGCCGATGATCGCGTCCGGGCGGGCGTGCTCGGAGATCTTCGCGAGGACGTCGCGCTTGACGTCGACGCGCTCGAACACGGCCTCCTCGATGAAGTCCACATCGGCCACGGCCTCTTCGATGCTCTTGCCGGCGGAGATGTTCTTCGCGACGAGGTCGGCGGAGCCGGGCGCGTACAGCCCCTGCTCCTCGAACTCGCGGGCCTCCGTCCGGAGGCGCTCGAGGGAGGCGTTGGCGTTGTCGACGCTGACGTCGGCGACGGTCACCTGGAAGCCGGCCATGGCGAGGACCTGGGCGATCCCTCCGCCCATGTAGCCGGCGCCGACGATGGTCACGGTGGAGATGGTCATCTGGAGGGACTCCTTCGTCTGTAGGTGGGCGCCACCGCGAAGGGCGACGCCATTACCATCGCGCCGGGCGCGGCAGAGGACGCCGCGGAGCACCGACGCTGTGGAACTCAACGCCCACGATCCTATTGGATATTTGCGCGGAGCGAAACCCCCTCTCCGGCGCGGACGCCTCGAGGTCCAGGCCTCGGGGCGCATGAGCGGGCACCGGCGACGGGGAACGCGCCGACGACGACAGCCGCCTTGACCTTGCCGCGAACCACGTAGATCCTATAGGGATACGGCGGTCCGGTGCCGCGGAGCCCCGGACAGCTCCCGGACGCCCCGTCGACCGCCCCGCCCCGGCATCGCGCCGCTGGCCTGCGGCTCGGCCCCGCTGCCCGCTGATCCACTCCCCCATCGAACGGTGCAGACCTCCCATGAGCTCCCCCGGCTCCGCCCGCCGCCTGACCCGCGCCCATCTCGTGTGGGCGGTGGGCGTCTTCGCCTACCTCTGCGCCGTCTCCGGGCGCGCCTCCTTCGGCGTGGCGAGCGTCGAGGCATCGGCCCGCTTCGGGGTCGACGGGACGATGCTGAGCCTGTTCGGCGTGGTGCAGCTGGGCACCTACGCCGCCGCCCAGATCCCCGCAGGACTGCTCCTGGACCGGCTGGGACCGCGCCGGATGCTGGTGCTCGGCGCGCTGACCATGACCGCGGGGCAGGTGCTGCTGGCCTTCTCCGCCGACATCCCCACCGCGCTCATCGCCCGCCTGCTGACCGGTGTGGGGGATGCGGCGACCCTGATCAGCGTGGTGCGGTTGATCGCCACCTGGTTCCCTGCCCGGCAGGTGCCGGTGTTCACCCAGCTCGCGACCATGATCGGACAGTTCGGGCAGGCCGTGGCCGCGGTGCCCTTCCTGGCCCTGCTGATCACGGCCGGCTGGACCGTCGCCTGGGCGTCCCTGGCCTTCCTGCTGCTGCTGAGCGTGCTGCTGGTGATCGCGTTCGTGCAGGATTCGCCGCCGGAGCCCGAGGGTGCCGTCCCCGTCCCCGCTGCGCGCGCCGGCCAGATGCTGCGGGACGTGTTCACCTCGCGTGCCGCGTGGGCGGGGTTCTTCGTGCACTGGATGTGCCTGGTGACGGTGAACTCCTCGCTGTTCATGTGGGCGGTGCCGTACATGACCGCGCTCGGCATCGGCGCCGCGCAGGTGGGCACGCTGCTGACGCTCAACGTGGTGATCATGGTCGCGCTGGGCCCGCTGGTCGGCGTGCTCACCGGGCGCTTCCCGCACCGTCGGCCGCTGCTGGGCTGGATCGCGGGCGCGATCCTCACCGTGACCTGGTCGCTGACCCTGCTGATGCCCGGGCAGCTGACGGGGTGGCAGCTGCTGCCGTTGATCACCGCGATGGCGGTCGGCTCGGCGACCTGCGCCGTCGGCTTCGATCTCGCGCGCACCGGGGTGCCGCATCGAGCGATCGGCACCGCCACCGGGATGGTGAACATCGGCGGCTTCTCCGCCGCGCTGATGTCGGTGCTGCTGATCGGCATCGTGCTGGACCTGCGCACGGGCGGCGGCACGGCGACCCTGGCCGACTACCGGGTGGCGATGGCCTCGCAGCTGGTGCTGATGGTGGTCGCCGGGATCGGGCTGTGGGCCACCACCCGGCGCAGCGTCAGGGCGTGAACTCCTCCGTGACCTCGGAGGGCTCCGGCGCGCGGTGCATGCCGTGCCCGTGCCACGCCTCCGGGTACTCCACGAAGCTGCGGTCCAGCGCCGCGATGCTGGTCGCACCGAGCTGGCCCATCGCCAGGGCCAGCTCCCCGTCGAGGATGTCGAGCACGCGCAGCACGCCCTTCTCCCCCGCGGCGGCATTGCCATAGCCCCAGGCCCGACCGATCGACACCAGATCCGCGCCGACGGCGAGGGCCTTGGCGATGTCGTCGCCGGTGCGGATGCCCGAATCGAAGATGATGGTCATGTCGTCACCCACCGCGTCGGCGATCAGCGGCAGGGCACGGATGGAGCTGGGCGAGGAGTCCAGCTGCCGGCCGCCGTGGTTGGAGACGTAGATGCCATCGGCCCCGGCCCGGCGGGCCCGCAGCGCATCCTCGGGAGTGAGGATGCCCTTGAGATAGAGCGGGCCGTCCCACTGCCGCCGCACATCCTCGATGCTCTCCCAGGTCAGGGCGAGGTTCGCGAGGTGCTTCGCGACGAACTCCTGGTGCGAGACGGCGTTGTCGCCCTGGATCTCGTCCTTGAGGTTGCGGAAGCCGATCGTCGGAGGGCGCATGATCGCGCGGGTCCAATCGAGGTGGCGGATCGCCTGGACCGCGTTCCGCGGGGTGATCCTGGGCGGAATCGACATGCCGTTGCGGTGGTCGCGGTAGCGCTTGCCGTTCAGCGGCACATCCACCGTGACCACGAGGACCTCGGCGCCGATGCCCTTGGCGCGCTGGATGAGGTTCGAGACGATCTGCTCGCTCCTGTACATGTACAGCTGGTACCAGAGCGGGCCGCTGGCCTGCTCGGCGAGCTCCTCCATCGTCCAGTTCGAGGCGGTGGAGATGGTGAAGGGGATGTTCGCCGTGCCCGCGGCGCGGACAGCGCCCAGCTCGCCCTCGCCGCCGATCATGCGCTGCAGTCCGAGAGGGCCCAGCACGTAGGGGCGCGCAAGCGCCTGCCCGTCGGCGGAGGTCGAGACGTCGACGGTGGAGATGTCGGTCAGCCAGCGGGGCCGGAAGCGCACCTCGCGCAGGTCGGAGACGTTCTCCTCGGCGGTGAGCTCATGGTTGGAGGCGCCGTCGAGGATGTCGAACGCCATCGTGGGCAGGCGTCGCCGGGCGAGGCGCCGGATGTCCTCGATCGAGGGCGCGGAGTCCAGCGGATCCAGGCGGAGACCGCCTGCGGTGAGCATCCGTGCGAACTCGAGGGCGGCGGAGAGTGGGGAGTCGGCCATGGCTGCTGCTCCTTGCTGGGGCCGGGCGACGATGCCCGGCGAGGTCCTGCGGTGCCCCGTCGGCGCGAACGGATCGGCTCGGGCCGGGCCGCGCGGGCCGACGGGGGTGGCCGGCGGGTCGGGGCCCCTGGGAGCCCCGACGCCTCCGGATCAGTGCATGTGCTTGCCGCCGTCGACGTTGATCGAGGTGCCGCTGACGAACGAGGAGTCCTCGCTGATCAGGAAGCTGATCAGACCGGCGACCTCCTCGGGCTGGCCCACCCGCTGCAGCGGGATGTTCGAGGACATCCCGGCCTTGCGCTCGTCGGTCAGGGTCCCACCCATGATGTCGGTGTCGATCGGTCCGGGCAGGATCACGTTGGCGGTGATGCCGTGGACGCCCAGCTCGCGGGCGGCGCCGCGGGTCAGGCCCTGCACAGCGGCCTTCGCCCCCGCGTAGCCGGTCTTGGAGAAGGTGCCTCCGCCGTCGAGAGCGGTGATCGAGGAGGTGTTCACGATGCGCCCGCCCACGCCGCCATCGATCATGCGCCTCGCCGCGGCCTGCATCATCAGCAGGGTGCCCTTGCCGTTGACGCCCATGACGCGGTCCCAGATCTCCGCGGTGATCTCGAAGAAGGAATGGGGGCTGGGAATCCCGGCGAGGTTCACCAGCGCCACGAGCTGCGGCAGCTCCGCATCGATCCGCGCGAAGGCGGCGTCGACCGAGGCCTGGTCGCTGATGTCCACGCCCACACCGATCACCGTCAGCCCCGACTCGGCGGGGATCTCGGCGTTCAGCTCGGCGGCGAACTCCTCGACGGCCGCACCGTCGATATCCGCCGCGGCGACGTTCCACCCCTCGGCGACGAGCTTGCGCACCACGCGCCGCCCGATCCCGCGGGGCGCCCCGGCTCCCGTGACCAGTGCGGTGCGCTGGGCGGGGAAGGGCTGGATAGTCCTGGTCTCGATGGTCATCGTGGTTCTCCTTCGAACGGGATGGGCCGGTTCAGGCGGCCTCGTCGGCGAGGGCGGAGGTCAGCACCTGGCGGATGTAGTGCACGTTCTCCGCGATCACGCCGAGCGAATCCGAGCCGTAGTGCTCGCAGCAGAAGGGGCCGGTGTAGCCGAGCTCGAGGGCGCGACGGATCACCTTGCGATAGTTGATGTAACCGTACTTCAGGGGCATGGGGGCAGAGGAGTACGCACCGGTCGCGGGGTCGAAGTCGCGGGTGTAGTTCTTGATGTGCCAGAAGTTCGAGTGCGGCAGGACCTTCTCGAACATGTCCTCCCACGGCTCGACCTCACGGTGCAGGCGCACCAGGTTGCCGATGTCCGGGTTCAGGCCCACCGAGTCGTGGTCGACATCCCGGATGAAGGAGACGGCCTCATCCGCGGTGCCCACGTAGGTGTCCTCGTACATCTCGAGGCTCAGCTGGATGCCCTGTGCCTTCGCGGCGTCGCCGAGCTCGCGCACCCGCTCGATCGCGAGGTCACGCAGCGCCGGATCGTCGACGTGACCGTCCTCCAGCCAGAACCAGATGGCCTGGGCCTGCTTCTGGGTGAGCGCCTGCATGAAGCCGGTGTTCACGAGAGAGACGCCGAAGCTGGGGGCCAGCTCGATGAAACGGTGCGCGTCGGCGAGGTTCTGCTCCCCGTTGTGCACATCGACCACCGAGTTGCGGGTCATGGAGATCGAGGAGAGGGACATCCCCTCGCCGTCGAGCACGCGGCGGAACTCCTCGACACGCTCATCGCTCAGCTTCGCGAGCGGAAGCCAGGCGTCGGTGGGGTCGACCTGATCCACCCCGAGCTCCTTGACCTGGCGCAGCTGGGAGGCCCAGACGCTCGAGGGAGCCTCCAGCAGCGGCGTGCCGTCCGAGGTCTTGTTGCCGAAGCCGAGCATGTTGGCACCGATCGGCCAGTTCTCTGCGGTGAACATCCTTGTCCTTTCGTGGGTGAGTGAGCAGCGAGATCAATCCTATAGGATTGATGCCCGCCACGCGACCCCGACCGCGATTCACTCCGATCTCGGCGCGGAGCACTCCGTCTTCGCGCAGACCGCATGGTCAGTTCCGGGGTCGGCCCGCCTGCCAGCGGGTGGCGTCCGTCACGCAGGCCGGAA
>JAAZLF010000449.1 GCA_012799425.1 Actinomycetales bacterium
CGCAGCGCACGGGCCGCAGCTGTGGTGGCCGCGCGGCTACGGCGAGCAGCCCCTGTACACCGTGCAGATCGCGCTCGCCGGGCCCGACGGCGCCGTGCGTGACCAGCGCGTGCACCGCATCGGCTTCCGCACCGCCGCCGTGGTGGAGGAGCCCGACGAGATCGGCACCTCCTTCACGATCGTCGTCAACGACCGCCCGATCCTCGCCAAGGGCGCCAACTGGATCCCCGACGACTGCTTCCCCTCCCGCCTGAGCGCCGAGGACTACCGCGCGAGCATCACCGATGCGGTGGACGCCGGCATGAACATCCTGCGGATCTGGGGCGGCGGGCTGTACGAGTCCGAGCACCTGTATGCGCTGTGCGACGAGCTCGGGATCATGGTGTGGCAGGACTTCGCCTTCGCCTGCGCCGCCTACTCCGAGCTCGAGCCGCTGCGCAGCGAGGTCGAGGCCGAGGCGAGGGAGCACATCGTGCGTCTGGCCTGGCATCCCGCGCTCGTGCACTGGAACGGCAGCAACGAGAACGTCGAGGGCTACTACCACTGGGGCTGGCAGGAGCACATCCCCGAGGGCACGAGCTGGGGGCTGGGCTACTACACCGAGCTGCTGCCCGCGCTGCTGGCCGAGCTCGACCCCACCCGCAGCTACACCCCTACCAGCCCCTACTCCCGGCCCCTGCCCGCGGACCCGCGCAACCCCGACCACGGCACCGTGCACAACTGGGTGGCCTGGGCTTCGGAGGAGGACAACGACTACGCCCGCTACCTCGACACCATCCCGCGCTTCTCCGCGGAGTTCGGGTACCAGGCCCCCGCGAACCACGCCACGATCGCCCGTGCGATCAGCGAGCGACCCCTGGACGAGGACTCGGAGACGATGCTCTCCCACCAGAAGGCGGTGGGCGGCCAAGACAAGCTGCGCCGCGGCATGGCCCCGCACCTGCCGCCGGTGGAGGGCTTCGACGACTTCCACTTCGCCACCCAGCTGAACCAGGCCCGCGCGCTGCTGGCCGGGATCGGGCACTACCGCTCCCACTGGCCCGTGTGCGGCGGCACCATCGTGTGGCAGCTCAACGACTGCTGGCCGGTGACCTCCTGGGCCGCTGTGGACGGCGACCGGCGCCGCAAGCTGCTCTGGTACGCGCTGCGGGACCTCTACGCCCCCGTGCTGCTGAGCGTCCAGCCGCGTCCCGAGGGCCCCGCGCTCAGCCTCGGCAACGACACCGACGAGCCGCTCAGCGGCACCCTGCGCCTGCGGAGGCAGCGCCATGACGGGCAGGTCCTCGCTGAGGCCACGCTCGAGGCGCAGGTCCCGCCCCGCTCCGCCGCCACCCTGCCCGTGCCCGCAGAGCTGGCCGCCGCGGAGGATCCGGCCCAGGAGGTGCTGGTGGTCGAGCTGCTCGGCACCGGGACCCGCACCGTCCACCCCTTCGCCGAGGACCGCGACTCCGCGCTCGCCGGCGGAGCGCTGACGGCGCGCGCCGAGCGGAGCGAGCACGGAGTGCGGATCCGCGTCACCGCCTCCTCGACCGTGCGGGACCTGTGCGTGCTGGCCGACAAGGTGGACCCCGCCGCGACCTCGGACCGCCAGCTGGTGACCCTGCTGGCCGGCGAGAGCGCCACGATCGAGGTGCGCACCGCCGCCGAGGTGGACCCTGCGGCGTTCCTGACCGATGATGTGCTGATCAGCGCCAACGACCTCGTGGCGAGGGCGCGTGCCCGCACCGCCTGAGCGCGGCGAGGGGGACGGCGACGGAGCGCAGTCCAGAGCACGCGGGAAGGAGACGCCGATGACGACGATCGGGATCACGATCCCCGAGTCGGTGTGGTCGGCGCGCTCGGAGCGGTACTACACCCAGGTGCTGCACGGGCTCGAGGACGCCGCGGTGGCCGGTGGTCACACCGTGCTCAGCCGCGTCGCCGGCAGCTCCGAGGAGGAGCTCGAGGTGCTGACCGGCTGGGCCGAGCGCGGCATGGTCGACGTGGTGATCCTCAAGGACCTGCTCCCCGATGATCCCCGGCCCGGCCAGGTGCGCCGGCTCGGCCTGCCGTTCACCATGATCGGCGACGTGCGCCAGCGCGACGTCTCTGCGGTGACCATCGACAACACGGGCACGATGCGTCGGCTCCTCGGGGACCTCCACGCGTGCGGGCACCGCGCGATCGCCCATGTGGGAGGCCCGCCCCACCTGCTGCACAGCCGGTGGCGGCGCGAGGCCTACCGGGATTTCGTGACGGAGCTGGACCTGCCGCTGCTGGCGCTCGAGGGGGACTACGGAGCCGACAGCGGCGCCGCCGCCACCGCCGAGCTGCTCGGCTCTACGGTGCGCCCCACCGTGATCGTGCACGACAACGACGCGATGGCCATCGGCGGTCTCCGCGCCGCGACCGTGCAGGGGATCCGCGTGCCCGAGGAGCTCTCCGTGGTGTCCTGGGACGATTCGCCCGCCTGCCAGACCCACTCCCCGCCGATCGCGGTGCTCGACCATCTGCCCCATCAGCTCGGCGTGGACCTCGGCACCGCCGCCGTGGCGCTGCTGGAGGATCCGCCGCGTCAGCTGCGCCTCGCGCACGAGGTGCCTCGCCTGCTGCATCGCGGCACCCTCGCCCCGGGGCCGGAAGCGCTTCCCGCCTAGACTGGGCAGGTGACCACCTCCGAGGCGGCCGATCCCGCGTCCACCCCGAAGAGCCGGCGCACCGCCGGAGCCCGCATCACCCTGACCCTCGCGTCCCTGGGCATGCTCGGACCCTTCACCATCAACACCGTCTTCCCCGCGTTCACCCAGATCGGGGAGGAGTTCGGTGCCTCCGAGGTGGTGCTGCAGCAGCTGATCAGCGTCTACCTCGCCTCCTTCGCGGTGATGAGCGTGTTCCACGGACCGCTCTCCGACGCGCTGGGCCGCAAGAAGGTGATGCTCACGGGGCTCGCGATCTACATCCTGGCGATGTTCGGTGCGATCTTCGCCTCCGGGATGGGGATGCTGATCGCGCTGCGGATGCTGCAGGGCATGAGCGCGGGCGCCGCGACGATCGTCTCCCGGGTGGTGATCCGGGACCTGTTCGCCGGGGCCGAGGCGCAGCGGCTGATGGCGCGGGTGATGATGATCTTCGCGCTGTCGCCGGTGATCGCCCCGATGCTCGGCGGCTGGCTGTTGCTGCTCGGCGACTGGCGCTGGGTGTTCGCGGGCGTGGGTCTGTACGGGGTGCTGGTGATGGTGCTGACCGCGCTGATGCCCGAGTCGCTGCCGGTCCACGCCCGCACCCCGCTGCGGCTGGGAGCGGTGCTCGGGTCGCTGTGGTCGGTGGGGCGCTCTTTGACGATGGTGCGGATCGCGACCGCGACCGCCTTCGGCTTCGCCGCCCACTTCGTGTACGTCGCCGCCGCCCCGATCATCGTGGCCCGCCTGCTGGGCCTGGGCGAGCAGGACTTCTGGGTGCTGTTCGGTCCGCTGATCCTGGGGATGATGGCCGGCTCCTACGTGGTGGGCCGTGCGGCCGACGTGATGGACCGCGCCCGCCTGATCACCCTCGGCTACCTCGGCACGCTGATCACCGGCACGCTCAACGTGGTGCTGGTGATCGCGTTCCCCGACCCCTCCGGGCAGCTGGACGCCTCCCTGGTGCCGGTGCTGATCGGGCCGATGCTGATGTCCTTCACCGCCTCGCTGTTCTTCGCCCCGATCCAGCTGGAGATCCTGGACCTGTTCCCGCACCAGCGCGGTGCCGCCGCCTCGCTGGGCACCTTCTTCACCCTGGTGATGAACGCGCTGCTCTCCGGCGTGATCGCCCCGCTGATCACCCCGAACCTCACCGTGGTCGCGATCGCGGCGCTGATCGGCGTGGTGATCGGTGCGCTGCTGTGGGCCTGGCACCTGGCCGACCGCCGACGCCTGCTGCCCGCCGCTCCGGATTGAGATCCCGTTTCGGTGAACTCCTCGCACGGACCGCCCTTCGCGGGAGACCATGGGGCATGTCGTTCGACCTGGACCCCCTCGAACTGCTCGCCGCGGCGCTGATGGCGGCGACGCTCGCCGTCCCGCTCGCGTTCCCGCTCGCCGCCGGGATCGTCACCGCCCCCGCCCGTACCTGGAACCGCACGGGCCTCGCGATGGGCGTGAGCCTGCTGCTGGGCGTGATCCTCGCCGTGGCGAGCGCCTTCGTGGGCCTCGGGCCGCTGCAGCTGCTGGCCGGGATCGGAATGCTGCTGGGGCTGACCTGCGCGATCGCCGCTGCGGTGATGATCGTGGTGCTGGAGGACGGGACCGTGCTGTCCACCGTGCTGGGGATCCTCGCCTGCGTGCTGATCGGTCTGGGCGAGCCGATCCAGACCGTGCCGACGATCTTCGGCCTGAGCTCCTCGCTGCTGGTGGTGATCGCCGCGGTGGTGGTCGAGGCGGTGGTGCTGGTCGCGCTGGTGGGCTTCCTGGTCGCCGCCGCCCGGCGGGTGCGGGCGCTGCAGATCGGCGTCGCCGCCGGAGGTGCCGTGGCCGCGCTGCTGCTCGGCGTCGCGGTGCTGCTGCACGTGATCGGCCTGGCCACCGACGCCTCGCCCCCGCACCTGCCGCTGCCTGCCACGCTCATCGCAGCGCTGGCCGCCTTCGTGATCGGCTCCGTGGTCGCGGGCGTGCTCGGCACGCTCACAGCGCGCCGGCAGCAGGCCCCCGCCGAGGAGGCCTGAGCCGGGCCGTCGGCGCTCTCCGTGCTGCGGTGCTCAGACCGCCTCGAGGCGCGCCCGATCGTCGGAGTGCCAGCGCACGCCGGCGCTGTCGGTGAATTCCAGACTCGTGACCTGATATTTGTCGCTTTTCATGTAGGGGCGGAGCTCATGGTGGTCACAGTGCTGCGGGTCGACGGCGAACCGCCAGGTGTAGCTCTCCTGGGGTGCGTGCTCGATGTAGAACGTTCCCGGCGGCAGGATCGTCAGCTCTAACGGCGAGGTCTGCTTCCCGTGGAGCCGGACATGCACCTCGACGTCATGGAATGTCGAGCCGGAGGTGTTCGACAGGACCACGCCGTACGCCCGTGAGCGCGGCGCCGGGTCCGTGACCGTCCAGACAGTGAGCTGGCGGGCCTGCTCCCGCTTGTCCCGCTCCTGCTCCTCCTTGCGGCGGTCCCTCTCGAGCAGAAACTGCGAGGCCGCGACGACGATCGCGAGCGTCGTGAGCCAGGTGGGCAAGTCTCCCCAGAATCCCATGATGTGTCCCCTCTTCATCATCACCGAACGGCGGCCGTCCTCGGACGCCCTCTGCGCCCGTGCACCAAACTACGGGGCTGCTCGTACCCGACGGCGGATA
>JAAZLF010000450.1 GCA_012799425.1 Actinomycetales bacterium
CCCGGACGCGACCGGCCACAGGCCCGCCAGGTCGAGGAGCGAGGGATTCTCGCCGACGGACGGCACTCCGGAGACTGCGAGCAGCAGCTGCGGGTGACCCAGGTAGATCGGCAGGTAGGGCGCGTGCAGTGCGAGGGAGGGCAGCAGCACCCACAGCAGGCGACGGCGCCGTCCGGGGGCGGCGATCGCGATCAGCCCTGCCGCCACGGCGCCGAGCAGGACCAGGACGGGCTGCACAGCGCCGATGACCAGGAGCAGCAGGCCGCCGGCCGCGGCGGCGGAGACGCTCGCCTGCGAGACCTTGTGGGGCAGGCCGATCGCGCGCCCGAGTGCGAGGGCCAGCAGCGGGAGCAGCATGTGCACCAGCAGCAGGGGCCAGGCACCCACGGCCAGCCCGGTCAGCAGGGAGGGAGACAGCGCCCACACCGTGGTGAGCACCAGGCGTGCACCGACCGCGCGGGTGATCGCGCCGGACGCCCACCACGCCAGCAGTGCGCTGACGGGCACCGCGGCGAAGACCAGGAGCTCGACCAGGACGTCGCCTCCCACAGGCAGATGGCCGAGCAGCCTGATCAGGGCATCCCCGGGGCCGCGCTCCCCCAGCCCCCCGGGGATCCAGCTCGACCAGGCCGCGCCCCAGAGGTCCTGCCGGCTCTCGGGCATGGGACGAAGCCCGGGACCGGTGATGTCCCCCCGACCGAAGAGCCCGCGCAGCGCGAAGATCCCGAGCGTCGTCGCGGCGAGGGCCACGACGACGGTCCAGACGATGTGGCGACCGTAGTCCGCGTCCTCGAGGCCGTGGCGGGTCCCGGCGATCCCCCAGGTGGTGTAGCGGATGCGCCGCCGGCGGTCGTCGTCGGCGAAGAGGCGGCTCCAGGTGTCGTCGGCCCATCGCCGCACGCCTTCCCCGCGGGGGAGGTAGAGCGGGGCCAGGCGCCCGCGCGGGACGCGTGCGCCCCGGCGGTCGCGCCATCCGCGGGACAGGGCCCGCCGCACCCGGGGGACGACGGCGAGGGCGGCGCGGAGCTCCATCACGGCGATCCGCGGAGCGGAGGCCGCGATCGCGCCGAGCATCCGCAGCAGCGTCTCCAGCGGCAGCAGCACGAGCGTGAGCAGGGCGTGCAGGAGGCCGCGGTGCTTCAGCAGCGTCAGGATCTGCCCGGTGCGCTGCTCCTGGAGCCGGTCCAGGAGCGGTCGGGTGGGGTGCGGGTGCAGCACCCGGGCGGAGGCCTGGACCGCCACCCGCTCTCCCGAGCGCCAGATGCGACGGCACAGGTCGATCTCGGCCCAGGGCGTCGGCAGGTCGGGGTCCAGGCCCCCGACCTCACGCAGCGTCTGCTCCCGCACCAGCATGCCGGGCAGCGGGACGGCCAGGACGTCCTGCCTCCAGTCCGCCTGGCCCTGGTCGATCTCGCCGGGGTCGACCCCGGTGATGATCCGGCCGCCGTGGGTGAGGGTGAGGCCGACGTCGACGAGCGCGTCAGCGCTCTCCGCCGTGAGCGGCAGCCCCTCCTGCGGATCGGCGTGCCGGACGCGCTTGGTGCCGACCGCAGCGGTGTTCGGAGACACCTCGACGATCTCGAGCTGGCGTTCCAGCGCGTCGGTCCCCGGGGTCGCGCCGTCGACGACGAACCAGAGCCAGGACTCGCCTGCGGCGCCGTCGGCGGCGCCGATCCGTCGTCCGGGGCGGGAACGCTCCTCGCGCAGTCGCAGGGGCACCTGGGCGAGCTCTTCCGCGCGCTGGGTGCGCTCACGCTCGACCGCAGCGCTGTCGACCTCCCGGGCTCGGCGCCGCCGGGGCTGCGCGCGCTCCTGAGGCAGGTCTGCAGCGGTGGCGCCGCCAGTGGTGATCTGCGCCTCCGCGGCACCGGCGTCCGTGCCGCGGGCGAGCAGCTCGAGCATCTCGCGGATCGCGCCCGAGCGGCTCACGGACGCCGAGATGGGCAGTATCTCGCCGATCGTGCCTGCGCTGAGATCCGCCTCGATCGCGTGGTGGACGTCGTCGGACAGATCCGAGGGAGCGACCACGACCGTCCGTTCAGGACGACGGGTCTGCGCGGACAGCGCGGTGCGCAGAGCATCGTGGGTGGCCGCAGTCGTCGCCCCGCTCAGCAGGACGACCGCGGTGATATGACGATCGCTCACCGGGGAAGGATGTCAGACCACCCGGCGCTTGAGCTTGCGACGCTCGCGCTCGGACAGCCCGCCCCAGATCCCGAAGCGCTCATCGTTCTCGAGGGCATACTCGAGGCACTCGGCACGCACCTCGCAGGAGACGCAGACCTTCTTGGCCTCGCGCGTGGATCCGCCCTTCTCGGGGAAGAACGCCTCCGGGTCGGTCTGCGCGCACAGCGCACGCTCCTGCCAGGTCAGCTCGGCCTCGTCGGAGTCCTGCCCGGCGAGGTCGAGCAGAGTCAGCTCTGCACGCGTGTCATCATCGACCCGTTCCTCGTCCATGGCCACCAATCCTTCCACTGCATAAGTTGACCACCGAAGGCCCGTCTGGGCCCTAAAGTACACCGGTGTAGTTATGGTCCGTCAAGCGGCACCGGCGCGTCGCCTTGCATGTCGCATCCGAATCACAGTCCTGGGAGGCCCCGTGCCCGTCGTCGAACCGCCCTCGCAGAGGGCTCCGCGCCGCAGCGCCCCCAGTGTCGCCGTGCTGCCCGTCACCGGGCTGGGCGAGGTGCGGGACGGGGACGATCTCGCGGCGCAGCTCGCCGAGGCGCTGAAGCCGCTCGCTCCGCAGGACGGGGACGTGCTGTGCGTCTCCACGAAGATCGTCTCCAAGGCGCTGGGGCTGCGGGTCCACCCGCACCAGCGCGACGAGGCGATCCGCTCCGCCGCGGTGCGGACCGTCGCCCGGCGCCTGCACACCCACCAGGTCACCTCGGTCGTGCAGATCCCGTCCGGGCCGGTCATGGCCGCAGCCGGCGTCGACTCCTCCAACGCTCCCGACGGCCCGCTGCTGCTGCCCGAGGACCCCGACGCCTGCGCGCGGGCCCTGCGCGACCACCTGGTCGGTGCGCTGGGGGTCGAGCTGGGCGTGCTGCTGACCGACACCTCCTCGCGCATCTGGCGGGTGGGCGTCGGGGACATCGCTCTCGGCGCCGCCGGGGTGGCCGCGCTCCAGGACCTGCGCGGAGGCACCGACGCCGACGGGCGGCCGCTGACGGTCACGGTGAGGAACCTCGCCGACGAGCTCTCCGCCGCCGCGGATCTGGTCAAGGGCAAGTCCAGCGGCGTCCCCGCCGCCCTGGTGCGGGGCGTGCCCGCGGCGACCGCGGCCGACGTCCCTGCGCGCGAGCTGTCCCGCACCGGCCCGGAGGACTGGTTCCGCCGCCCCAGCCTGGAGTCCGTGTGGGAGGCTCTGGGCCTGCGCGCGGAGCAGGAGCCGATCGCACGGATGTCTCCCGAGCCCGCACCGGAGCGGATCGCCCGCGCAGTCGCCGTGGCCTCGGTGGCCCGCTGCGGGCAGCAGGGCTACCAGGCCACAGCACGAGTTCGGACCCGTGCGGACGGCGACCCGTCTATCGTGGTGGAGGCGGCAGGCGACTCGACGGAGGCGCTGATCGACGCGGCGACGCTCGCCGAGCGGGTCCGCACGGCACTGGGCGCGGAATCCCTCGCCGCCGCGCTGCCGGAGGTCTCCGTGGAGATCTTCGTCCCCGACCCTCAGGAGGACCTGACATGAGCGACCGCCACGCACCGGAGAACACCGGCGAACAGCTCCTCCGAGCCCTCGGGGCGATGGGCCCGAATCCCGCTCTGGCCTGGTACGGAGAGGCCGGCCGGATCGAGCTGTCCGGTCATGTGCTGGCGAACTGGGTGATCAAGACCATCGGGCACCTCCACGACGAGATCGCGCTCGAGCCCGGCGAGCTCGTGGTGCTCGACCTGCCGAGTCATTGGAAGCGCCTGGTGCTGGCGCTGGCGGCGTGGGCCCTGGGAGCCGAGGTGACCGTGCTCGACCGGGAGGCGGAGCAGGACAGCGCACAGCTCCCGGCCGGTTCCGACGAGCCGCGCGTGGTCGCCACCGACCGGCCCGACTCCGCCCTGGCCCGCTCCGCCGACGAGGTGCTCGCACTCGCAGCGGTCTCGCTGTCTCCCCGCTTCGACGGCGAGCTGCCGCCGCTGGCCCATGACTGGCTCAGCGAGGTCCGAGGCAGCTCCGACCAGCTCGGCGTGGCGCTCCCCGCCTGGAGCGGACCCGCTGCCCTGGCGCCGCCCACGGATTCCGCCGCGACCGTGCCGCGGGTGCTCATGAGGGAGGACGGTCTGCCCTCGGCCCCGCAGGTCCTGGCCATCCTGCTGGCCGGCGGCGGGATCGTCGTGCCCAGCAGCGCGGTGACCGACCGACAGGCGCAGGAGGAGGGCGTGACCGGCCGGTTCCCGCAGCTCTGAGGGCCGCCGATCAGCTGGCGCGCAGAGTCGCGACCGCCTCGGTGGGGTCGCCGTCGAAGATCGTCCTGCCCTTGCGCAGCACCACGATGCGGGTGCACAGGCGCTCGAGCATCTCCAGCTCGTGGGAGACGACCACCATGGTGCGTCCCGCCTTCTGCAGCTCGCGGATCCGCTCGAGGCACTTGCGCTGGAAGGGCTCGTCGCCCACTGAGAGGATCTCGTCGACCAGGAAGATGTCCGGCTCGGTATGCACCGCGACCGAGAACGCCAGGCGCAGGAACATCCCGGAGCTGTAGTACTTCACGTCGGTGTCGATGAAGTCCTCGATCTCGCTGAACGCGACGATCTCGTCGAACTTCGCCTCGATCTGCTCCCGGGTCATCCCGAGGATCGCGCCGTTGAGGTAGACGTTCTCCCGCCCGGAGAGGTCCGGGTGGAAGCCGGCCCCCACCTCGATCAGCCCCGCCACGCGCCCCTGCAGGAGCACCCGGCCGGTATCGGGGTACAGCACCCCGGAGATCGTCTTGAGCAGGGTGGACTTCCCCGAGCCGTTGAAGCCGATCAGGCCCACCGTCTCCCCCGCGTGCACCGTGAGGTCCACGTCATCGAGCGCGAGGAAGGTGTCGGCCAGCTTCTTGCGCTGCAGCGCCGAGAACACCAGCTCCTTGAGCGAGTGGTCGTGCCGGAGAGAGAACTCCTTGGTGACGTGCTCGATGCGCACCATCTCGCGGTCGGTGGGGACCGCGGCGGATTCGGGCACGGAGTCGATGTGCGGACTCATCGTCGCGCTCCCCTCACAGTTCCTGGGCGAAGCGTCGCTTCGCCCGCTCGAAGACCACGGTGCCGATCACGAAGGTCACCACCGCGATCAGGAGGCCCGCCCACCACAGTCCGAACGGCTCACCCGGCGACCGCAGCCAGGGCTCCGCCTCGATGGACTCGACCACCGGCCGCGAGTACCGCCAGAACGCGGTGTGGAAGAGCTCCACCACGATGGTCAGAGGGTTGAGCTGATACAGCCACCACCAGAGGGTGCCGCCGATCTGCTCCTGCACCATCGAGATGCGGTACAGCACCGGCGAGAGCCAGGTGGCGACCATGACGATGAGATCCACGAAGTTCTCGACGTCCCGGAAGGCGGCGTTCAGCGCGGCCGTCAGCATCCCCAGTCCCATCGTGAACACCACCAGGATGATGACGCCCAGGACGAAGGCTATCGCCGCGGTGGTCGAGGGGAGCCAGCCGAAGATCAGCGCCCCGATCACGAGCACCACCAGCTGGGGCAGGAAGTGGACCATCGCCACGATCATGCTCGCCCAGGGGAAGAGCTCGCTGGGCAGATAGATCTTGGAGACCAGCGCCTGGTTGCCCGTGATCGAGCGGGTGGCGTTGCCGAACACCTCGCCGAAGAGGTTGATCACCACGATGCCGCTGAACAGGTACACCGCGTAGGCCGGGGTGTCCCGCTGCAGCTGCAGGAAGACGCCCAGCGCGATGTAGAAGACGGTGAACTGGACCGCCGGCTTGACGTAGCTCCACACCATCCCCAGGGCGCTGCCGCGGTAGCGCACCCGCAGCTCCTTGCGCACCAGCAGGCGCAGCAGGAAGCTCTCCCGGATCGGGTTCAGCCAGCCCGCGTCCTGCCCGGGAGCACGCCATCCGGCGGCCTGCTCCTGGCGCGTGGGAAGCCGTCCTCGGGCCCCGGACGCGCTCACGCCGCGGTGCCTCCGGTGCCGCCGGACCGGGCATCCGTGCTCGTCGCCTCATCACCCGGCCGCACAGGGGCCGGGTTCGCCGCGAAGGTGCGCTCCCACGCCTCGAAGGAGGTGATGCGCTCGGCCGCCTCGCGGTAGGTGTCGCGCAGGCTGCTCCACTGCATCAGCAGCGCCGCGTGGGTGCGGAGGGTCTCCACCAGCATTCCGCGGACCTTCTCAGGATCACGCTTGTACCACGCCGCCTTGGTGCCCTCGGCGTTCGAGACCACGGCGCTGTCGAAGCGGCTCAGGCGCCACCATTTCGCGTCCTGATGCGGGATCTCGGCCTGCGGGTGGTGACGGGACAGCTCGGTGGTCGGAGCTGCCAGCTGGCGCGCCATCATCTTCAGCGTCCATGCCGGCAGCAGGGCGCGGTGCGGGGCCCTCATGTCGCGGCCCTTGCGCGGGGGGCGCTCCCGGCGAACGGTCGGGAAGGACTCCGCCCCCTCCTTCGCGGACGAGTCGTCGAACTCGGCCACCATCGCCCGCAGCTCCGGCAGCGTGCTCGCGATCGCGTCGTGCAGGTAGTCAGGGCCGCGCAGCACATCCGCCTGCGCCTTCAGCCGGGCGCTCTCGGTGTAGTACTGCATCGAGATGAGGTGCTTGATGTCGATCGACTGCGACTCGCCGATCACTCCCCCTCCGCGCTCGTAGTGCGAGTGCAGCAGCGCGGTGATGATCCGGTTGCGCTCATGGAAGTAGACCTGCCAGTCCAGTGCGTCGTTCTTATCCGCCCAGGTGACGTGCCAGACCGCGGCGCCCGGCAGCGAGACCGTCGGATAGCC
>JAAZLF010000451.1 GCA_012799425.1 Actinomycetales bacterium
CACCGAGGACTACCAGGACGTCTTCACCGGTGACGAGCGCTGGCAGAACCTCGACACGCCCGAGGGGGCGACCTTCGAGTGGGACTCCGAGTCCACCTACGTGCGCAAGCCCCCGTACTTCGAGGGCATGGGCCTGGAGCCGGAGCCCGTCAGCGACGTCGAGGGCGCACGCGTGCTGGTCAAGGTCGGCGACTCGACCACCACCGACCACATCTCGCCCGCCGGTGCGATCAAGCTGGACTCCCCGGCCGGTCGCTACCTCCAGGAGAACGGGGTCGCCCGCAAGGACTTCAACTCCTATGGCTCGCGCCGCGGCAACCACGAGATCATGATCCGTGGCACCTTCGCGAACATCCGTATCAAGAACCAGCTCCTGGACGGCGTCGAGGGCGGGTACACGAAGAACTTCCTGACCGGTGAGCAGGAGTTCATCTACGACGCTGCCCAGGCCTATGCCGAGAAGGACATCCCGCTGGTGGTCCTCGCCGGCAAGGAGTACGGCACCGGCTCCTCCCGCGACTGGGCGGCCAAGGGCACCAAGCTCCTCGGCGTCCAGGTCGTCATCGCGGAGAGCTTCGAGCGCATCCACCGCTCGAACCTCATCGGCATGGGCGTGCTGCCGCTGCAGTACCCGACGGGAGAGTCCGCCGAGTCGCTGGGGCTGGACGGCACCGAGACCTTCTCGGTCACCGGCGTGACCGCCCTGAACGAGGGCAGCACCCCGAAGACCGTCAAGGTGGTCGCGACGAAGGGGGATGGCGCCGCGGTGGAGTTCGACGCGGTGGTCCGCATCGACACTCCGGGCGAGGCGGAGTACTTCCGCAACGGCGGCATCCTGCAGTACGTGCTGCGCTCGCTCGTCGCCGCCTGACAGCAGGCCGCAGCCGTCAGGCTGTGAGCGCACCCGGATCGACGCCCCGGCCCTCGGGCCGGGGCGTCGTCGCGTCCGGAGACCGCGCCGCCTCGTCAGGCTGCGCCACTGCACCATTGCGCGATGGCTCTGCACCGCGATGCACACCCCGGCGATGAGCCGTGAATCCCCGGTGAAGATATGCACAGATGTGACCATGTCGCACGTCGTCACTGGTCAGGACGGCGTACCCTGGAGCAGTTCCGGCCCCGTCCCCCGAGGGAGGACCGCGTGTCCACCACTGAGCAGCGTCTCGTCGCCCCGTCCCGCGGACGCGAAGAGGTGACGCCGTCGGCCCCGGCCGCAGACGCGCCGAGGCCTCCGGCCGAGGTGCCCATCTGCCCAGACCCCGACGCTCTGCGCGCACTGCCCAAGGCGGAGCTCCCGGGCCTGGCCCGCACGCTGCGACGTCGCCTGGTGGAGATCTGCTCGCACAGCGGAGGCCACCTGGGACCGAACCTCGGCGTGGTCGAGCTGACCATCGCCCTGCACCGCGAGTTCCGCTCCCCGCAGGAGCCGATCGTGTTCGACACCGGCCACCAGGCCTACGTCCACAAGATGCTCACCGGCCGTGCAGACCTGACCGGGCTGCGCACAGCGGGTGGTGTCGCCGGCTATCCGGATCGCGGCGAGTCCGCTCACGACCTCGTCGAGAACTCCCATGCCTCCGGCTCGATCGCCTGGGCGCACGGGCTGGACCGCGCCCATCGCGCGGCCGGGGCCGAGAGCGCTGCAGTGGCTGTCATCGGGGACGGCGCGCTGACCGGAGGAGTGGGCCTGGAGGCCCTGAACCTGCTCGCGGCTGATCGAGGATCACGCACCGTCGTGGTGCTCAACGACAACACGCGCTCATACGCCCCGACCGTCGGCGGCCTCGCCGAGCACCTGGGAGCGCTGCGCTCCGGTGAGATCCGCGCCGGCGAGGACATGTTCACCGCTCTCGGGCTGACCTATCTCGGTCCGGTCGACGGCCACGACCTCGAAGCCCTCGGCGAGGCCATGACCGCCGCTCGGGCCGCAGCCGAGGACCCTCGCAGCGCCGGTGTGCTCGTCCACGTCCTCACCCGCAAGGGTGCCGGCTTCGCGCGCGCCGAGTCCGATGCGGTCGACCACTGGCACGCCACCGGCCCCTTCCCGCTCGAGGCGGAGGCAGCCGCGGCCGCCTCGCCGCAGACCTGGACCTCGAGGTTCGGCGCGGCCGTGCTCGCGGCCGCCCGCTCCGATGAGCGGGTGATCGCCCTCAGCGCCGCGATGATCGACCCCGTCGGCCTCACGCCGATGCAGCAGGAGATGCCCGAACGCGTGCTCGACGTCGGCATCGCCGAGCAGCTTGCGCTGGACACCGCCGCAGGACTCTCCGCCGGCGGGCGCAAGCCCGTGGTCTCCCTCTACGCGACCTTCCTGAACCGGGCCATCGATCAGCTGCTGCTCGACATCGCGCTGCACGGCGAAGACGTCACGATCACGCTCGATCGCGCCGGCGTCACCGGGGACGACGGCCCCAGCCACCACGGGATCTGGGACCTGGCCCTGGCTACGCACGTGCCCGGTATCTCCCTGTGGGCACCGCGGGATGCCGAGCGGCTCACGGCGGCGCTGCCCGCCGCTCTCGCAACCGCAGGACCGTCGCTCGTGCGCTTCCCGAAGGGTGCGTGCCCGCCGGACCTGCCCGCCCTCGCGCATCTGCCCGCCGGCGAGGTGCTCGCCGGCGACCCGGGCGCGCCCGTGGACATCCTGCTGGTGTCGATCGGAGCACTCGCGGGGCGCGCCGTCGACGCAGCGCAGGACCTCGCCGGCACCCATCCTGACCTGAACATCCTCGTCCTCGACCCCGTGCAGTCGCTCCCACTGGGCGAAGACCTGCTGGATCTCGCCGGCACCGCCCGCGCGGTCGTCACCCTCGAGGACGGGCTGTGCGAGAGCGGGATCGGGGCGATGCTGGGCACGCGCCTCGCGGCGCGCGGGAGCCTCGGCGCGCCCGGACCGGTGCTGCGTGCGCTGGGCATCAGGACCGAGTTCATCGCGCACGGCAAGCGCGACGCGATCCTCGCGGCGCAGGGGCTGGACGCCGCCGGGATCGCGAAGAGCCTGCGCGACCTCCTGTGAGCTGAGCGCCCGGCTCAGCCCAGGGAGCTGCGCGGGGCGGGGTCGTCCGCCCGGGCCGTGAGGATGATCGGCGCACCGTCGGTGACCTGCAACGTGTGCTCTGCATGGGCGCCGCGGGAGCCGTCGACCGACAGCTGGGTCCATCCGTCGCGCTCATCGACCATGAGCTCCGAGGTGGTGGGCACCAGGAAAGGTTCGACCGTGATCAGCTGGCCGGCCACCAGCTCGGCGCCGCTGCCGGGTGCGCCGTGGTTGGGGACGAAGGGCGCCTCGTGCATGGTGCGTCCCACGCCGTGGCCGCCGAAACGCTCGTTGATGGTGTAGCCGAGGCGGTGCGCCTCGTTCATCACCGCATGGCCGATATCGCCCACGGTGCTGCCGGCCCGGACCTGATCGATGCCGGCCCACATCACCTGTTCGGTATCCCTGATCAGCTGCAGGTCCTCGGGGCGCGCCTCACCGACGACGACCGAGAGGCAGGAGTCCGCGACCCAGCCCTCGACCTCGACCGCGAAGTCGAGGGAGAGCAGATCGCCGTCCTGGAGCACGCGGTCGTAGGGCCGGCCGTGCAGCACGCCGTCGTTGACGGAGGTGCAGATGACGTGGCCGAAGGGGGAGGCGCCGAAGACCGGGTGGTAGTCGATGTAGCAGCTAGTCGCCCCGGCCTCGCGGATCATCCGATGCGCTTCGGCGTCGACCTCGAGGAGGTTCCAGCCGACGTCGACGACCTGTCTGAGATGGGACAGCACCGCGGCGACGAACTCACCCGCCGGGCGCGCCTGGGCGAGGGTGGGGAGCTCCTGCTCGGAGCTGCGGCGGCGCTTGCCGAGGATCATCCTGCCTCCGTGCTGCTGTGTGCGATGCTCTGAGAAGAATCCTCCACCGCCGGCTCCCGCCAGGTGACCAGGCGCGCTCCCACCCACGCGATCGCACCTGCGAACACGGCGGCACCGATCAGGTGGAAGAACACGATCAGCTCGGGCAGGCCCGTGAAGTACTGGACGTAACCGATCACGCCCTGGGCGAGGGTGAGCACCACCAGCCACCAGGCGGCGACGATCGCTTCGCGGCGGGCGCGCGCACGATGCAGGATCACCAGCAGCACGGCGAGCACGGCGCAGAACACGTAGACCGAGACCGCATGGATGCGGGAGATGAGGACCGGATCGATCCCGATGCGAGTGACCTCGCCGGCGTCACCGGAGTGCGGGCCGGTCCCGGTCACGATCGTGCCCAGCACGAGGACCGCGAAACCGAGCACCGCGAGCGGCACGAAGGTGGTCACCGCTGAGGTCGGGACGGCGCGGCGCATCGGCCCGTCCCCGTCGTAGAGGCGCACCAGCAGCACCATCGACAGGCCCACCAGCACGGGGGAGATGAGGAAGTGGGGGCTGACGATTCCGGGATGGAGGTCCATCCACACCACGAAGGCGCCGATGCCCGCCTGCAGGGCGGTGCCGATGAGCGGCACCATGGCCAGGCGGCGGAAGCCGGGGCCCTTGTGGCTGAGCCAGCGCCAGGAGACCAGCAGCAGGGCGACGGCGAAAACGCTCAGCACGCTGGTCAGCGAACGGTTGCCGAACTCGACGAAGGGGTGGATCCCCGCTTCGAGCGTGAGCTCGGGGGTGAACTGCCCCGGCTCGCAATGCGGCCAGGAGGAGCAGCCCAGTCCGCTGGCGGTCAGTCGCACGGCACCGCCCGAGAGGATGATGCCCATCTGGCAGATCAGGTTGCCCCAGAACACGATCGCCGCCACTCGGGCGCGACGCGCCGGGCCCCACGAGGGGAGCCGCGGATCAGGGAGGGTGGTGAGTGAGCCGTGGCGCTCTGGGCTGCGCTGTGCGGCGGCGACGGGACTGGACATGCCCCGAGTCTAGATTCCGCTGCCGGGAGAATGCTGATCCGTGTGGTCGGATGCGATGGACGACGCACCCGTCCCCATCATCTCAGCTGTCCGTCCAACGGAACCAGCGGATCACGGCCAGCACCCCGCCCACCGCCCAGGCCAGCAGGACCACCACGGAGCCGATGGAGAAGCTCCCCGACGCCAGACAGGCACGCAGCAGTTCGCCGAGCGCGCCCGAGGGCAGCAGGTCCACGAGTCCGCTCAGGATCCGCGGGTAGGAGGAGGTGGGGAAGGCGACGCCGCCGGCCGCCACCAGCAGCACGAAGACGAGGTTCGACACTGCCAGCACCGCCTCGGTGCGCAGAGTTCCCGCGACCAGCAGGCCCAGCGCGCCGAAGGCCACGGTGCCCATCAGCCACACGGGCGCAGCCGCCAGCAGTCCCAGCAGGTCCGGACGCCAGCCGATGACCAGCGCGATCAGGCCGAGGACGACGACCTGCAGGACATGAGTGGTGAGCGTGGCGAGGATCTTCCCTGCCAGATAGCCCTCCCGGCCCAGCGGCGTGGTCGCCACCCACCGCAGCACGCCGTTGCGGCGATCGAATCCGGTGAGGATCGCCTGGGAGGTGAAGGACGTGGAGATGAGCGCGGTCGCGAAGGTCGCGGCCACGGCGGTGTCGATCGCGGCGACGCCCTCGAGCCGGCCCATCGGAAGCAGCCACAGGCCTATCAGCACCATCGCGGGCAGCGCCACGGCGACCGTCAGCTGCTCCCCGTTGGACAGCAGCACCCTCGTCTCGAGCCCGGCATGGGACAGGATGCGGCGCAGCGCAGGAGCGGGGCGCGGTCCGTGGACGGGCCGGCGGTCGGAGCCCGGGGCCGTGGTGGTGGTCATCGCGACTCCCGTTCGCTCGGCGCGGTCGTGTGCCCGGCGGAGGGTCCGGAGAGGCTCTCCTCCGGTTCCGCGCTCTCCTCGTCCATCAGGTCCAGCAGCACCGTCTCGAGATCGGCTGCGCCTCCGGAGGTGATCTCCAGCTGGGCGCCGTGGCGCGCGGCGGCCGCGCGCAGATCGGCCTCGAGAGCCGGCACCACCCTCGGGTCCACGCCGGTGGCGGTGGCCTGGACGACAAGCCCACCATCGGCCGAACGGTGGGTGCTGATCACGTCCTGCACCGAGCCGGAGGCGAGCACGCGGCCGCGAGAGATCACGCGCACCGCATCGGCGAGGCCGACGACGTCATCCATCAGGTGGGTGGTCAGCACCACGGCGGTGCCGGTGCGGGCCAGGCCCCGGATGAGCTCGCGCACGCGGCGGCGGATCGACGGATCCATCCCGGCCGTCGGCTCATCGAGGAAGACGAGGTCCGGGCGTCCGATGATCGCGAGCGCGAGCGCCAGGCGCTGCCGCTGCCCTCCGGACAGCCGTCGCACCAGCGTGCGCCCGAAGGCATCGATGCCCAAGTGCTCGACGACCTCGTCGACATCGAGCGGCGCGGCGTGCAGGCTCGCCCCGTAGCGCAGCAGCTGCATCGCCGAGGCACCCGAGGCGAGTCCCCCGTCCTGGATCATCACGCCCACTCGGGCGCGGTGCTCGGGGCTCGAGCGCCAGGGGTCCGCGCCGAGCACCCGCACGCTGCCGCCGTCGGGCTTCAGCAGTCCGGTGGCGCAGGAGATCGCGGTGGTCTTGCCGGCGCCGTTGGCACCGAGGAGGGCGGTCACGGCACCGCGCTCGGCGGTGAGGCTCAGACCGTCGAGGGCGCGCACCGAACCGTAGCTGAGCGCGAGGTCGTCGGCGACGAGGGCAGGGGAGTGGTCGTCCATGGCGCGCCCCATCGTAGGCCGCGCCGCGCAGGACCGGACACCGGACGTGAGGGACCGGTCATCCGTCCGCGGCCGGGGAGGGTCAGCGGCCGGTCACCCGCAGCGGGGTGTGCGCGGGGTCGACGACCTCTGCGGCGAGCGGCGCATCGGGCGCGGTGCCGCCGGGGCCCCAGGTGTCCGTCTCGAAGCGATCGCGGTCGTGGGGCTCGAGCAGACCGCTGAGGTCCGGGCCGAGCGGGACCACCTGGGTGGGGTTGATGTCCTCATGGACGTAGTAGTAGTGGCGCTTGATCTGGTCGAAGTCCACGGTGTCGCCGAAGCCCGGGGTGGTGAAGAGGTCCCGGGTGTAGCTCCAGAGGTTCGGCATGCTCGCGAGCGTCTGCCGGTTGGCCTTGAAGTGGCCGTGGTAGACGGGGTCGAAGCGGATCAGGGTGGGGAACAGGCGCACGTCCGCCTCGGTGATCGACGAGCCCATCAGGTAGCGGCTGCCTCCGAGTCGCTCCTCGAGCTCGTCCAGCGCGGTCCACAGGTCGCGGTACTCCTTCTCGTACACCTCCTGGGACCCGGCGAAGCCCGTCTTGTACACGCCGTTGTTGACATGGTGGAGCATCCACTTGTTCAGCGCGTCGATCTCCTCGCGCTGCGCTTCGGGGTAGAGGTCCGGGGCGCCGTCTCGGTGGTGCTCGGTCCATTCCGTGGCGAAGTCGAGGGTGATCTGCTGGAAGTCGTTGGTCACGACCGCCTTGGTGGGCAGGTCCACGACCGCCGGGACGGTGATGCCGCGGGGGTAGTCGGGGAAGCGTGCGAAGTAGGCCTGCTGGAGCCGCTCGTAGCCGAGCACCGGGTCGACGCCTCCTGCATCGAGGTCGAACGTCCAGGAGCGCTTGTCGTGGGTGGGCCCGGGCATCCCCACGGACAGGGCGTCCTCGAGGCCCAGCAGCCGACGGGAGATCAGCGTCCGGTTCGCCCAGGGGCAGGCGCGCGCGGCGATCAGGCGGTAGCGTCCGGCCTCGACGGGCCAGCCGTCGCGGCCCTCGCGCGTGATGCGGTCGTCGATGTAGTTCATATCGCGGTCGAAGGCTTCGCCCACGGCGACGTAGGCGCCGCGGGTCGAGTGCTCGGCGGCGGGGTTCTCGGTGGCCATCGGTGAGGGTCCCTTCAGGATCGGAACGGTCTGGGGGACACGATAGTTGAAACTGGCAATAATGGGAAGCGGTCGCGGCCCGCATCCCGGGGTGAGGTGCTTCGGCAGGTCATTTCGCAGGTTAGGGGACCCTTCGTGCTATGAGGCACAGGCCGTCGGGAGGTATTAGGCAAGGGTTGTGTTGTAAAATCAGAAGGGCGATCGACGGGAGGAGGCCACGATGACCGCACCGGAGCTCGAGACGGGAGCCGCGCAGACCACCCGCGACCGCCTCGTCGAGGCGATCTCTGCCCACGGACCGATCACGGCGCGCCGACTGGCGGAGAGCTTCGGCCTCACCAGCGCGGCGGTGCGGCGCCACCTCGCGGCCCTCGAGGCAGAGGGCGTGATCGCCGAGCACGAGGTCCCCGTCGCCCAGCGCGGCAGGGGACGCCCCAGCAAGTCGTTCGTGCTCTCGCCGTCCGCCCACGAGGATCTGCCCGGCGGCTATGACGAGCTGGCCGTGCTGGCGGTCCAGGAGCTCGCCCGACTGGGAGGCGATGACGCGGTGAAGGCACTCGCGGAGCGCCGCATCGCCGATTGGGAGAGCACGCTCGCCGAGCGCGTCGCCGAGCTCGAGGAGGCGGGTGAGACGGTCACCGTCGCCCACCGTCTCGAACTGCTCTCCGACATGCTCACGCAGCGGGGGTACGCCTCCACGGTGCGTCCGCTGCACGTTCCCCTGCCCGCCACCAGCTCACAGCCCGGAGCGAACCCGCGTACGCTCGTCACGGCGCAGCTGTGCCATGGGCATTGCCCCGTCCTCGACATCGCCGCAGACCACCCGGAGCTGTGCGAGGCAGAGAGCCGAGTCATCTCCCGAATCATCGGCGCCCCCGTCCAACGCCTGGCCACCCTGGCGCAGGGGGCGCATGCCTGCACGACACACATTCCGCTCACCGAGGGAAGGACACCATGACGAGCGCACCAGAGAAGCTCACACAGGACGAGATCATCGACTCCATGGGCCAGTACGCCTATGGATGGCATGACGAGGACTCCGCCGGGGCCAGCGCGCGCCGCG
>JAAZLF010000452.1 GCA_012799425.1 Actinomycetales bacterium
GCCGACGCGGCTGAGCCCACTGGGCCGACGACGGCGGATGAGAACGCTGGCGCGACGGCCGGCCAGCCCGCTGGGACGATAGCCGAAGAGCCCGCCACCGCAGAACCCGCCGCCGTCACCGAGGAGGCCGCTGCGGAGACCGAGCCCGCTGCGGCCGAGGACGCAGCACCCGCCGAGGTGCACTCCGAGGAGCCCGCCCCGATCCTGGTGGAGCCCGCCGGGGCCGGGACGAGCGAGACGTTGCCCGCGCAGGGTTCGCTGCTCGACCAGATCCCGGAGGCCGATTCCCCCGAGGACGACGCCCCGGCCGCGGAAGTGTCCGAGGAGACCCCCACGGCCGACGCCTGAGCCGCCGCGTATGATCGAGCGCCCTGTTTCCCTCGAGGGAGGCAGGGCGCTCTGCGTGGTGGGGCCGCGCGACGGGTCAGCGCAGGGAGACCGCGATGCGGGCCAGGAGCGCCTCGATCGCGAGCAGCGGCGGCACGTTGCCGCTGATCCTCTCCCGCGCCTCCTGCACCGCCTCGAGCAGGCCGAGCGTGATCCGGCCCGTCCCGTCGGAGGCAGCCTGTTCGATCTCGGCGGAGACCTCGATGTTGACCAGCTCGGCGCCGGTGCCCAGCTGGCGGCTCAGCACGTCGCGCAGCACCGAATGGGCGTCGAGCAGGTAGCGGTCCAGCACGTCGCGGACCAGCCGGGTCTGGCGGCGCTTGGCGTCCTCCTCGAGCTGACGCACCTGGGAGCGCAGCGAGGGCGGGACCTTGCCGTCCTCGATGCCGGCCGAGTGGAGGAAGCGGTCCTTCTCCTCGGCCGCGACGAGATCCGAATGCTCTTTCGCCTCCGCGGTGGCGCGGTCCACCAGCGCCTGCGCCGCGAGCACGGCCGCCCCGGTGCCGCGCAGGCCCAGCAGGGTGCGCGCCGACTCCTCGCGGGCGGCCAGCGCTCCCTCCTGGGTGGCGTAGCGCAGTGCCAGGCCGATGTGCCCCTGCGCCGCGCGGGCCGCGCGATCAGCGAGCGGTCCGTCGATCCCGTCCCGGCGGCGCAGCAGCTCGGCGACGACCTCCGAGGACGGCACCGACAGGGTCACCAGGCGGCAGCGGGAGCGGATGGTGGGCGCCAGATCCTCCGCTGAGGGGGCGCACAGCATCCACACGGTCGACGGCGGTGGCTCCTCGATCGACTTCAGCAGCACGTTGAAGGTGCCTGCGGTCATGCGGTCCGCATCCTCCACGATCACCACCCGGTGGCGGCCGGTGGCGGGTGCGCGCTGCGCGGTCATCACCAGCGCGCGCACCTCCTCCTTCGCGATGGAGAGCTTGTCCGTGGCGACCACGGTGACATCGGGGTGGGTGCCGGCGGCCGTGGTGCGGCAGGCACGGCACTGCCCGCATCCGGTGCCCGTCTCGCACTGCAGGGTCGCGGCGAAGGCGCGGGCCGCGGTCGAGCGGCCGGAGCCCGGAGGGCCGGTGATCAGCCAGGCCTGCGCGAGGGACCCCTCGGGCGAGGCGGCGCGGCGGAACTGGGCGACGGCGGCCTCCTGCCCCGCCACATCGTCCCAGACCCCTCCTGCCGGGGCGGGCCGAGCGGCAGAGGGATCGATGCCCGTCGCGGTCACTGCTCGTCCCGGTGCCGGGTGGGCGGCGCGGGCTCGAAGGTCGGGTCGAACAGGCTCAGCACCTCGGAGACGGCATCGAGCACCTGGGCGTGGACCTCCTCGCGCGGCAGCGTCCCGTCGATCACGGCGTATCGCTCGGGATCCGCCGCGGCGAGGTCGAGGAACTCCCGGCGCACCGCCTCGTGGAACTCGAGCCCCGCCCCCTCCAGACGGTCCCGGCTGGCCGGGTCCCGACGCTCATCCAGGGCCTGGGTGGGCACGTCCAGCAGGATCGTGCGATGGGGGAGCAGCCCGTCGACCCCCCACAGCGACAGCGAGGCGATCTCGTCGGCGTCGAGGTCGCGTCCGGCGCCCTGGTAGGCGACCGAGGAGTCGAGGTAGCGGTCGCTGAGCACCAGCCCGCCGCGGGAGAGGTGCGGGCGCACCACGGTGGAGATGTGGTGTGCACGGTCGGCCGCATACAGCAGGGCCTCCGCGCGGGCCTCGACGTGCTCGCCGTGCAGCAGCAGCTCGCGGATGCTCTCCCCTAAAGGAGTGCCGCCCGGCTCGCGGGTGGTGAGGATGAGCTCCTCGGCGACGGAGCGCTCGGTAACCAGGTGATCGTGCAGCATCTGCATCTGCGTGGATTTGCCGGCACCGTCACCGCCCTCGAAGGAGACGAACACGCCGCGCCGTGGCGGGTGCAGGGCGGGGATGCGCAGCCCACGGGCCGAGTCGAGGATGCTCATGCGGACTCCTCCCCGGGGTAGACCACGCCGAGCTCGGCGCGCACGGCGTCCATCGTGGTCATCACGCTGAGGGTGTCCTGCCAGCTCATCAGCGGCGACTCGAGCTCACCAGCGGTGATCCGACGAGCGGCCTCGGCGATCTCGTACGCCATCCCGTCACCGCGGTCCGCGGGATGCTCGTAGACGGCGCTGCGGCCGTCGTGGAGGGTGACGGTGAGGGTGCTCGGTGCGAAGAACGGGCCCGACAGCCGCGCGGCACCGGCGGTGCCGCTGACCACGGCCTGCGTGGGGGTGCGCGAGAGCAGGGTCGAGGACAGCCGGGCGTGGCCGCCGCCAGCCCCGGTCCCCAGCAGCGCGAAGTACGCATCGACCGCTGTCTCGGTGAGGGCGCCGCGCACAGCGAGGTCGCCGAGGTCCCCGAGGACCATCTGTGCGAAGGAGATCGGGTACACGCCCAGATCGAGCAGAGCGCCGCCGCCGAGCTCCGGGGCGAACATGCGATGGCTCGGATCCGCGGGGAAGGTCTGGCCGTGATCGGCGGCCACCTCGACGATCTCCCCGAGCATGCCGGAGGAGATCACCTGCCGCAGCACGTCGTACTGCGGCAGGAACCGCGCCCACATCGCCTCCATCGCGAACACGCCCTTCTCGCGGGCGAGGTCGAGCAGATCCCGGGCCTGGGCGGAGTTGAGGGTGAAGGCCTTCTCGACCAGCACCGGGACACCGGCCTCGAGCACGGGGCGGGTCAGGGCGTGGTGCTGCGCGTGGGGGGAGGCGATGTAGACGGCGTCCAGGCCGCCGGCGGCGAGCATCTGTTCGACGGAGTCGAAGGCGTGCTCGACGCCGTGCTTCCGGGCGAACGTCTCGGCGCGCTCGAGGGAGCGGGAGACGACCGAGACCACGCGGGAGGCGGTCGCACGGTGCGCGGTGGCGGTGAACTGATCGGCGATGTGCCCGGGGGAGATCACCCCCCAGCGCAGACCCGGCGCGGAGGCCGGATCGGGGACGGTGGCGGCCGGCAGCGTCAGCGGCGGCGCCGCAGGCTCTTCGGGGGCATCGGTCTCGGTCATGGGGTCCAATCTACCCAGCGACCCCGACACCGAGGAGGTGTCGGGGTCGCTGTGGAGGGAGTTCAGCCAACGGTGAACCGCCCGCCGTGCGCGAGCGGCGCGCTATCGGGCGGCCTACCCCTTGACCGATCCGGAGGTCATGCCGCGCACCAGGAAGCGCTGCAGGGAGAAGAACACGATCATCGGGATCACCATCGACAGGAACGCGCCGGCCGTGAGCAGCTCCGCGCCCAGGCCCTGCGTGCCGAGCATCTGCTGCAGGTCCACGATGATCGTGGTGTTCGCCCCGCCGCCGAGGAACAGCTTGGCGATCAGCAGGTCGTTCCACACCCACAGGAACTGCAACGTCGCGAACGCGGCGATCGCTGGCATCGACATCGGCGCCGCGAGCCTCCAGAAGGTCTGGAAGTGCGAGGCGCCGTCGATCTTCGCGCTCTCGATCACCGAGTTCGGCAGGGTCGCCATGTAGTTGCGCAGCGTGAAGATCGCCAGCGGCATGCCGAAGCCGGTGTGCAGCAGCCACACGGCGACGAACTGCCCGTTGATCCCCAGGCCGCGCGGGCCCAGCAGGTCCAGCATCGGCTGGAACGCCACCTGGATCGGGACCACCATCACCGCGACGATCGCGATGAACAGCAGCTCCTTGCCGGGGAACTTCATGAACGTGAACGCGTACGCGGCGAACGCCGCGAACATGATCGGCAGCAC
>JAAZLF010000453.1 GCA_012799425.1 Actinomycetales bacterium
ACGAGGCCGGGATCGCCTACCGCTGGGACGAGCGGCTGGGCGGGCGGCGCCGGCTCACCAAGGAGGAGGACGCCGCCTCCCCGGATACCTGGTGGCGGGTGAAGCAGTTCCGCGCGTACGCCGGCTGGACCCGCAGCGAGGAGTTCCGGGCCGGGATCGAGGAGCTGCGCGGGGATCTGGCCCGCGCCCGCACGGCGGTGATGTGCTCGGAGGCGGTGTGGTGGCGCTGCCATCGCCGCCTGATCGCGGACGTGATGCTGCTCGAGCACGGCGCCGAGGTGCTCGATCTGATGCACTCCGGGACGCAGACCCCGCACGCGCCGAGCGACGGGGCGCGGCTCGGCGAGGACGGACACGTGGTCTGGGACCTGCCTGACGAGGGCTGAGCCACGGCCCGGCGTGAAAGCGCTGGCGGTCGCGTCGCACGCGCTCTACCGTCGGCCCATGCACCCCGCCTCCCCGCTCCCCCGCACCGCCCTGCTCACCGGCGTCGGCCGCCGCCGCGGCATCGGCGCCGCGATCGCCCACGGCCTCGCCGCCGACGGCTACGACCTGGCCCTGAACTATCACGCACCCTATGACCAGCGGGTGCTCGGCGAGCCGGCCGACGTCGAGCTGCTCGCCGAGGAGCTGCGCGAACAGGGCCGACGCGTCGTGCTGGTCCCCGGCGACCTCGAGGATCCCGCCGCCCCCGCCGCCGTGGTCGATGCCGCGCGCGAGGCGCTCGGGACGCTCGGTGCGCTCGTGACCTGCCACTGCGAATCGGTGGACTCCTCGATCCTGGACACCACGGTGGAGAGCTTCGATCGGCACTACGCGGTGAACGTGCGCGCCACCTGGCTGCTGCTGAAGGCCTTCGCCGAACAGGTGGCCCCGGGCACGGACACCCCTGGCGGCGCGATGATCGCCCTGACCAGCGACCACACCGTGCACAACCTCCCCTACGGGGCGACCAAGGGAGCGCTGGACCGCCTGGTGCTGGCCGGCACCCATGAGCTCGCGGAGCGCGGGATCCGCACCAACGTCATCAACCCCGGGCCGATCGACACCGGCTGGATGGACGAGGCGACCCGCAGCGCCTGTGCGGCGCAGACCCCGGGCGGGGAGATCGGCGGGACCGGCACCGTCGCGGATCTCGTGCGCTTCCTGCTCTCGGAGCAGGGCGCGTGGATCCGCGGCCAGCTGCTGCTCTCCAACGGCGGTTTCGCGACCCCGGCGCTCTGAAGGGCCTCAGGACCCCTCGGCGCGGTGCTCGGCCGGCACGGTCCCGCAGCGCCAGCAGGGCGCCGACGGGTCCCTCGCCCTGTCACCCTCGGGGACCGCGCCGCACTCGGGGCAGAGCAGCCCGCTCCAGCAGGCCGCGTCCCCGGCAGGGATCTCCCGCTCGTCCTGCTCGTCCATCAGTCGCTCCTCGCACCGCGTTCCTCGAGCGTACGCCGCGTCCCCGTCCGCGGGTGGGCTACGGTGCCGGACCATGACCTCCGACCTCCTCGCGACGCTCCTGCGCCTCCTCCTGTCCCTCCTGGTCACACTCGGGATCGTGGGGATCACCGCCCACATGGTGCGCCGCCCTCGGATCCATCGCCGCCATCCCGGGCGCCGGCTCCTCCCGCGCTGGCTCACGGTGCTCGCGATCGTGTTCCTCCTGCTCGGCGGATTCCTCGCCGTGGGAGGGACGGTGCTGCTGCAGGACCCCGCGGCGAGCGCCGAGGACCGCTCCGACGGTCTCGGCATGACGCTCGCGGGCACGGGCATCGTGCTGGGCGGGCTGTTCTTCCAGTGGATGCGGATGGTCGTCTTCCTGGAGTCCCGGGATGACGCGTTCGTGCACCGCGGCGTGCTCCGCCCCACCACGGTGATCCCCTACTGCGACATCACGGCCATCGACACGGTCCATGAGAAGAGCGCCGTGCGCGTGAAGGTCACCAGCCGCCACGGCACCTCCTTCACCGCCGCGCAGGCGATGTTCGACTGGGAGCCGTTCACCCGCTGGCGCGACCGGCCTGGAGCGGGTGCGCCATCGGCGCGGTGAGCTGCGGGACCCCGGCGCGCAGCACCCGATGGGTGAGGGGCATGCCGGGCCGGTAGGCGAGGTGGATCGCCGCGGGCGCCTCGAGCACGTGCAGGTCGGCGCGGGCGCCGACGGCGAGGTGGCCGACGTCGCTGCGGCGCAGGGC
>JAAZLF010000454.1 GCA_012799425.1 Actinomycetales bacterium
CGCCGATGTTCTCGCCGTAGGTGGTGGTGGGTGAACCGCCGAAGCCGGCCGAGAGCGCGGTGGCGATGCCGTCGGAGGCGAGGGTGCGCCCCACCATGTGGTCGAGGTTGCGGTGGGTCATCAGGCCGACGCTGGTCACGTGGCCCACGTTCTCGGCCAGCAGCACCAGCACCACGGGCAGGAACATCGGCAGCAGGCCGAAGTTGAACTCGGGGTGGTGGAATTCAGGCAGTCCGATCCAGGGGGCCTCGGCGACCGGGGTGAAGACCACCTCGCCGCGCAGCACGGCCACGCCGTAGCCGATCAGCACGCCCAGCAGCACCGAGATGCGGCCCAGCATCCCCTTGAACAGTGCGGTGCACAGCACCACCGCGAACAGGGTGACGGTCGCGGTGACCGCGGACTGCTGGAAGTTCTCGTACGCCGTGGGGGCGAGGTTGAAGCCGATCAGCGCGACGATCGATCCCATCACCACCGGAGGCATGAGCACGCTGATCCAGCGGGTGCCGATCCTCGCGACCAGCAGGCCCAGCAGTGCCAGCAAGATGCCGGTGACCATCACGCCGCCGAGCGCGGCGCCCATCGAGTCGGCCTGGGTGGAGGCGGTGATCGGGGCGATGAACGCGAAGGAGGAGCCGAGGTAGCTGGGCACCTTGTTCTGCGTGATGATCAGGAAGAGCAGGGTGCCGATGCCGGAGAACAGCAGTGTGGTCGAGGGCGGGAATCCGGTCAGCAGCGGCACCAGGAAGGTCGCGCCGAACATGGCGATCACGTGCTGCGCGCCGATCCCGATGGTCAGCGGCCAGGACAGCCGCTCCTCGGGGCGGACGATCGCGTCGGGCGCGATGGTGCGTCCGTCTCCGTGCAGGCTCCAGCGGAACATGGTTCTCCAGGGGGTGAAGCGGAAGGGGAGGTGTCGCGGCGGGTCAGGCCGCGGGGAACATCTTGCGTCGGGCCGTCTCCTCGGTGACGTCCGGGACGCGATCCAGCAGCGAGACGCGCCCACCGTCACGGGCCCGGAAGTCGGCGAACATCCGGGTGAGGTCCGGGGCGCCGAACTCGTCCCGCACCGGGGCGGGGACGGTGAGCATGAGGGCTGCCGCGAGGCCGATGAACAGGGCGACGCCGCCGGTGACCAGCCCGGCACCCGCAGCCATGGCCAGGGAGTTCACGATCACGTCGAGGAAGCCCACGACCACCAGCAGCAGCGCCGCCACCACCCCGCTGGCCCTCGCGGTCACCGCGGGACGCGAGAGCAGCGACGTGCGGCCGAACAGGGAGACGAGCACGAAGCAGGCGCAGACGACGGCATCGATCAGATGCAGCATCGGGCTTCCGGGAGCCTGGCCGCTCACCGCAGCGATCGAGGCCAGCAGATGCCAGGTGACAGCGGCGGCGTGCATCAGCGCGCTGAACTCGAAGGCCCGCACGGTGTAGACCAGCCAGTCGGTGCGGCGGAAGGAGACCGGCATGCTGCGCACGAAGGAGCGCGAGATCATCAGTCCGAAGGCCGCGACCAGGAACGGCAGGTAGACGAAGCCGGAGGCGAAGCTCAGCGGGGCGGCGAACTGCAGGCCGAGGGTGTTGTCGGCGAGTGCGGCGATCACCAGCGCGGCCACCACCGCGGTGGAGAACACGTACCAGGAGCGTTCGCGACGCAGCGCCGCGACCAGCACTATCCCCAGCAGCAGGGCGGAGATCAGGGCGTTGGCGAAGGTCATCAAGGAGAACGCCCAGCCGGTGGTGAACACTCGGCCGACGATCATCACCAGGGCCACCAGCAGGGCGACGCCCGCACCCCCGGCCACCCCCAGCAGCACGGAGCGCGCCACGCGCCGTGCTCGTTCCTGCGGGAGGTAGCCCTCGTGGGCACGCGGTTCGATGCCGAGGATCGCGCCGAGCAGCAGCAGGGAGACTCCGATGCCGATCCCCACGGGCGGACCGTCGGGCAGGGAGGCGAAAAGCTTCGGCAGCGACAGGACGAGGTCTGCGACCAGCACGGTCACGGCGGCCAGCAGGGACGGGAGCAGACCGGCCACACGGAGCACCCGCACAGCGCCCAGCGGGGCCTTCTCGGGCACCCAGCGCAGCAGGTGCACGATCACCAGCGCGGCGATGCCGGTGCCGATGGCGGCCTTCCCGATCAGCTCGAGCACGGGGCTGTCCGCGAGGGTGAAGGTGGTGGTCAGCGCCGTGACCAGGCAGATCAGCGCGAGCACGTCGCGCAGGGCGTCGAACACGCCCAGTTCTCTGAAGCGGTCGGGCAGCACCAGCGTGTTCAGCGGGATCTCGTCGTGCTCGGCGTTGGGGGTGGTCCCGGAACGGGCGTAGGAGACGTCCGCCGGGGCGCGCAGCGGGGCGACGAGCTGATCGTCCTGCGCGGGTGCCTCGGCCTCCTCGACGGGCTCCTCGTCGCCGGCCTCGAGGACGGGGATCGCACCGGTGGCGGTGTCCGGCTCGGCCTCGAGGTCGAGGCTGCTGAGGTCCACGGTCTCGTTCTCGCCGGGCGGCAGCGCCGGTTCGGCGGCACGGCGGGCCAGCAGAGGGGTCGCGTAGCGGTCGAAGGCGGCACGGTCCGGCAGGCGGTCGGTGGGCAGGCTGTGCGGATCGTCGATGGCGAAGATCCAGTCATCGTCCTGGTCCCGGTCCTGGCCGCCGCGCGGGTCCCTGTCCATCGACCTTCTCTCCTGCCTGTGACGCCCTCAGGGGGCCGTGCATGCCTGCGCTGGGTGCGCGTGCGCGTCTTGCATCCTAGGGACGTCGCGGGCGCTGACCCCGTCGGCGCGCCGTGAACCCGCTGCGCAGTGCGTCTCAGCGCACGCCGGCGCTCACAGGTGCAGGCGCTTGGCGAGCTCGTGGCGCACGGCCCCGCCGCGCACCGTCAGCAGCAGCGTCACCGCGACCACGCTGAGTCCGCCGCAGATCGCGGAGGGGATCACGGTGCCCACCCAGCCCAGCGCCAGGAACACGATCGGGGCCAGGCCCAGCAGCACGGTCAGGCCGCTGTAGACGACGTAGTCCCCCACCTCCATCCGCATCACCCTGGCCGTGATCAGCAGTCCCACGATCGAGGCGGCGCACACGATCGGGACCACGAAGGTCAGCGACCAGCCGTCCCAGCCGGAGAGGTAGTCCCAGTAGACGCATATCCCTGCGGCGAGCACCACCAGGTAGACGATGAACTTGGCGAGGTTGCGGCGCTTGCTGATCGCCATCACCACCACCAGCCAGGTGGTGACGATCCCCAGCCAGACGCTGCGCAGCGCGCCGATGCCGTCATCGTCCGGTCCGAACAGCAGCTGGGCCAGGAACGACAGCACGGCCACGGCCAGCGAGGTCAGGGCCAGCACCCGCAGCACCCTGCGCCGGGAGAAGCGCAGCGGCACGGTCGGGTACGGGCCCGGCACGGGCTCGCCCACGAGGCTGGCCCCGCAGAGCACACAGCGGGCCCAGTCCCCCTCGACGGCGACAGCGCAGTCCGGGCAGCGCCTCATGTCTCGAACTCGCTCAGCTCGTCCTCGGAGACGCGGGGCGCGGAGACGGTGACCTCGACCCCCGCCTCCGTCAGCAGGGCGGCGTACTCGCGCACGTGGTCGGTCTCCACGAAGGGAGCGGTGAAGCTGATCGTGAGCAGGCCATCATGGGAGATGGCGCAGAACTGGGGCCGGACCGCGGAGACGTGGAACAGCATCCGGCCCACGTGGGGCTCGGCGGGCTCGGGCAGCGTGACCCGGCCGAGGTTGGAGATCGCCACGGTGAGGCCGCGATTGTTCAGGTGGTTGATCAGGCTCAGCAGCATGTCCTTCAGCGGGCGGGGCACGATGCGGGCCAGCGGCAGTCGTTCGATGCGCAGCAGGCGGTGCAGCTTGCGCTCGAGCGCCTCGGGGGTCGCCTCGGCGCTGAAGCTGTCCTGGAGCGCGCGGGCCACCGCCCCCGGAGTGTCCTCGCCCCGGCCGTAGGTGTGCTCGACCCGGATCGTCGCGAAGAAGTTCCTCGCAGAGGTCGAGGGGAAGAACTGACGCAGGTTGACCGGCACCGATGCCGCCATGGTGGGTGCCCCCCGGGCCCCGTCGTCGGTGCGTCGGATCGCTTCGAAGAACAGGGCGGTCAGGAACATCGTCAGCGCCACCCCCTGCGCCTTCGCCAGGCGCAGCACAGGCTTGGCCGGCATCGTCAGCTCGATGACACGGGTGCGGTGGTCGGGGGTGCGGGTGCCGCGCACGCGGTGGATCCGCCGACGGGACGGACGCGGCACCGAAGGCTCGCCCGGCTCACCAGGCTCGCCGTCGAGGTCCTGCGACGGGGCGTCGGCCTCCTCGACGGTGAGCACCGCCGGGGCCGCCTCACGGCTGAACTCCTCCTGGTGGTCGTCCTCTGCCCGTCGGCGTCTGCGGCGGCGCCGGAAGTAGTGGGCGAAGGAATCGGTGGTCAGCTCGTGCACCTCCTCGGCCGCCTCGGCGCCCGCACGAGCTCCGACGGCCTCCGGCGGCGGGGGCCACGGCCGCGGCCTCGTGGGGGAAGCGGCGACGGGTGTAGGCGGTCAGCAGGTCGGTGAGGAACCACAGCGCCCCCGTGCCGTCGGACAGCGCATGGAAGATCTCGAGGCTGATGCGCCGGCGATGGTGCAGGACCCGGAACAGCAGCGAGCGGCGGTCCACCTGGTAGATCGGGGCGCAGCTGGGTTCGGTCTCCTCCTCCACCACGGGCAGCAGGTCGCTGTCCTGGAGGTAGTACCAGAACACGCCGCGCCGCAGCACCGCGTGGTAGAGCGGGAAGCGCTCGAAGGTCTCCTCGAGCGCCTCCTGCAGCAGCGCCGGATCGACCTCGTGATCCAGCTCGGCGCTCATCCGGAACACCTTGGGGTCCACGTCGCTGCGGGCAGCGGGGAAGATGTTCGAGGCGTTGTCCAGGCGCACCCAGTGCCGCCGCCTGACCGGGCCGATCATGTCCCCTCCTGCCCCGGTACGCCCTGGTCGAGGAACTCGTCGATCACCTCGTAGGCCTCCCGGAGCGGGCGGGCGAAGCGGGGCAGGCTGATGAAGCCGTGCAGGGCGCGTTCGACGCGGTGCAGGCGCACCCGGTTCCCCGCCTCCTCGAGGGCCCGGGCGTAGGCCTCGCCCTCGTCGCACAGCAGATCCAGCTCGGCGGTGATCATCAGGGTGTCGGGCTGATCGGTGAGGTCGGTCGCCATGAGCGGCGAGACCAGGCGGTTCTTCCGCTGCTCGGGGTCCGGTACGTACATGTCGAAGTAGTCCTCGACCTCGGTGTTGGTCAGGCGGTAGTCCTCGCCGTGGCGGCGCACCGAGGCAAAGGGCGAGGTCTCCGGGTCGTGGTCCCAGTGCGTGACCGGGTACAGCAGGA
>JAAZLF010000455.1 GCA_012799425.1 Actinomycetales bacterium
CGGCCTCGACTGCCATCTTCCCGGCGAAGGCGGGGGCGTGGGCCTTCCACGTGGAGATCTCGCCCTTGCGGGACTGGCGGGTGGCGGTGGTGGTGTGCAGCGCCTGGCCGATGGCCTGGAACACCGTCTCGGTGTCCAGTCCCAGCAGGGTGCCGATGCCGGCGGCGGCCGACGGACCGAGGTGGGCGACGTGGTCGATCTTGTGCTTGTGCAGGCAGATCGCGCGCACCAGATCCACCTGCAGCTCGTAACCGGTGGCGAGGCCGCGGATCAGATCGCGACCGGAGCGGCCGGTGTGCTCGGCCACGGCGAGGATCGGCGGGATGTTGTCAGCGGGGTGGGAGTAGTCCGCGGCGAGGAAGGTGTCGTGGTAATCGAGCTCACGCACGGCCACCCCGTTGGCCCAGGCCGCCCATTCGGGGGAGGAGTGCTGGGCGATGCCGAAGATGCTCGCGCCCGAGCCGCCAGTGGAGACCGGGTGGCTGAGCGCCTGAGTGCGGGCCGAGACGATCGGGGCACGGTTCAGGGAAGCGATGGCGACCGAGGCGTTGTCGATGATCCGGTTGATGATCATTTCCTCGATGTCGGCATCGACCTCGACCGGATCGACGGCGACCTCAGCCATCTTCCAGGCCAGCTGGCCCTCGCGGGACAGGTTCTCGTCGGACCGGTGGACGCGGACGGCGTGGTCTCTCATGCTGATCTCTCCTGGATGGTCGAGGTGTGGTCGGTGGATTTGAGCGCTTCGCCCTGCAGGTGTGCGAGTGCTCGGCGGAGGTGGATGATCGTGGACGCGGCGGCGAGGTCGGGGTCGCCGGTGGCGATGGCGCGGGCGATCGCAGCGTGCTCCTGGGCGGAGGTGGCCAGACGGGCGGGGGAATTGCGCGCCAGGCGACGCAGGCGTCCCAGGTGCAGGCGCAGTCCGCGCAGCGACTCGGTGAGGTAGGTGTTGCCGCTGGCGAAGTCGAGGTGGGCGTCGAGTTCGGCGGTGAGGGCGTAGTAGGCGGTGGGCTCGGCGCCGTCCGCGAGATGCGCGGTGGACTGATCGAAGCGGGCCGCGAGGTTTTCGAAGCTCTCCCGCACTGTCGTGCCTTCGGCAGGGTCGGCGGTGCGTTCCGCGGCGCGGCGTGCGGCCAGGGTCTCCAGCGCGATCCGCAGGTCGAACAGCTGTGGGGCTTCGTCGAGGGAGACGGCGGTGACGACCACGCCGCGACCGGCGGCGGGGGCTGCCAGCCCGTCGGCGACGAGACGCGAGAGCGCTTCTCGCAGCGGGGTGCGGGACAGGCCGAGGCGTGCGGACTGCTCGACCTCGCCGAGCACGGTTCCCGGGACGAGGGCTCCCTCGATGATCTCCTCACGGAGGGCCCGGTAGGCCCGGTCGCTGGCACGCATGGAGCGAGTGTATACAGTGCCGCGAGTGAAGCCGTCACTGCGCTGACTCATCCTGCGCTGTTCGCGCTTATGTGTATACAGGCCGGTGGCGGGCTTCCGCCCGGGATGGGGCTCTCAGATCGTCCGATGCTGCGCGTCGGGGTCCTGAGGCCCTTCGGTCTCGGCGGTGCGGGCTGGCAGCCAGGGGTCTCCGTCTTCGTCGAGGGGAGCGTCGGAGTTGACGAGATTTGATTCGAGGGACTTCGAGTAGATCGGCACCGGGTCGGAGGCGATCTCGATGGTGCCTTCGATGTCCTGCCACTCGCCGCCGTCGACGGAGAACTGGCCTGAGAACGTGGTGGTGAGGGTGATGTCGTACCAGCCCTCCTGGCTGTAGGTCGCTGACACGGTCTCGGAGGGGAAGGGGTCGCCGGGGTTGGTGGTGGTGATGGTGTTCCCGTCTCCGAGATCCCAGTGGTACGACTCGGGTGTTGCACGGATCGCGACCGGGGTGTCGAGAAGTTCGGTGCTGAGTTCCTGCGCCTCCGGATCGGTGTGCAGCACGTTCGTCATGTGCACCGGGAGCCAGCCCTCGACCGGCCCCGCATTGGGCTGCAGGGGCTCGACCGGCATGGATTTGAAGTCACTCAAGGTCACGGTGATGGTGACCGGCTCCTCGGTCACTTCGCCGGCTTCACTGCGCGGTACGCACTGATAGCCCTGGGAAGTCTCCGTGCCTGCTTCGGTGTCGACGAGAATCGTCTGCACCAGCACCATGTCGTCGCCGCTGTCCCATGTGGCCTGCGCGGTGGGGTCGACCGTGATGTCATCACCGACTTGGTAGTTCGTGGTGGACGCACACGAGTTCTCGTCGGTGGTGCAGTTGGTCGTGCCGGAAGCATCCTCGACACAGGTGGTGGCACCGCCGCTAGGGACGATGCGGGATGTGTAGTAGGTGGTGGCCGGTTTTGGGGAGCCTGTGCGGTCGTCGTCCGCGTTAGACCGGCCTCCGGGCTCAGAAGGAGGAATAACTTTTTCGGTTGCTAGGTCGAGCGAATCGTCGCCCGCTGTCCCCTCAGTGGCCTCTCCGAAAGCGGATGCTGGGTAGATGCAAACTAAAGCGATGGCGATGATGAGTGTCGTGCATGCCGCGCCAACGCGTTTGAGCGTGTTCGGCCTAGTCGTGTGCATTGGGTCCCCAGTCCGCCTTCAGTCCGCCGACTGTCCACTCTCCAGAGTTCCAGGTCATGCCTCCAACTGCAAGGTATTCGACAGGCTCGTACTCAGTTCGTTCTCCGTCTTCGGGACTCGGTCGCGTATGGATTGGTAACGTGAATGCGTAGCCAATTTCGAGATCGTAGTTTGTTGAGTCGTGGGCTCCGATGTGTACGTCGGTCACCGTGAACTCGCTCCAGTACTTTCCC
>JAAZLF010000045.1 GCA_012799425.1 Actinomycetales bacterium
CCTGGTGTGGAACGAGGACACCGCGCGCCTGGCCCGCCAGCACAACGACGCCAACGTCATCTCCGTCGGCGCGCGCCAGCACTCCGAGGAGGAGCTCGAGGCGCTCATCGATCTGTTCCTCGCCGAGCCGTTCACGGGCGAGGAGCGCCACCAGCGCAGGATCGACCTCGTGGGCCTCTACGAGCGCACCGGGGGGTACTCAGAGTCCGCTGGGTCCGCTGGGTCCGCTGAGGCCGCGACCGAGTAATGCCCGAGGGTCATACCGTCCACCGGCTCGCGGCGGCCTTCGAGCAGGGCTTCGGCGGGCAGCGGGTGCGGACCTCGAGCCCGCAGGGACGCTTCTCGGAAGCAGCCGAGCTGGACGGCATGGTGCTGCTGGGCGCCGAGGCCGTCGGCAAGCACCTGTTCCTCCCCTTCGCGCCCTCCGAGGACGTGGACCGCGGCTCGCCCGTGGTGCGGCACGTGCACATCCATTTGGGCCTGTACGGCTCCTGGACCTTCGCCGGCGAGCCCGGCTTCGCCGACGCCCATGCCATCGGCGCACCGCGCCTGCGCATCGGTGAGCAGGAGGAGACGCTCGAGGCCGAGGGGGACGACGAGACGGCGCAGGGCGGCTCCGGCACGCCGGACTGGCGCCGGATCGTGCCGCGGCCGACGGTGCGGCTGCGGGTGGCCGGGCCGCGCGGGCTCGCGGATCTCACCGGTCCCACGGCCTGCGAGATCCTCGACGCCCAAGGCCGTCAGGATGTGCTGGACCGTCTGGGCCCGGACCCGCTGCGCCCCGATGCGGATCCGCGACGCTTCGTGGACGCGGTGCGCCGCTCCCGCACCACGATCGGCGCGCTGCTGATGAACCAGAAGATCGTCGCCGGGATCGGGAACATCTATCGCGCCGAGCTGCTGTTCCGGGCCCGCCTGGACCCCTTCGTGCCCGGCAACGAGCTGTCCACCGGGATGCTCGAGGAGATGTGGGAGGACCTGGTGGCGCTGATGACCTACGGCGCCCGCACCGGCAGGATCGTCACCACCCAGCCCGCCCACCGCGACATCGAGGCGAGGATCGTCGAGCGCTCGCGCGGCACCCGGCAGAACGGGGACGAGGACCCGGACGTCGTCTCCCGCGAACGCTCCTTCTACGTCTACCACCGCCAGACCCTGCCCTGCCGCCTGTGCGGCACCGCCGTGCGCTCGGCCGATCTCGCCGCCCGCACCGTGTTCTGGTGCCCCCGCTGCCAGACCCCGCGCCGCCGCCGGGCGGACTGGACCCGGCAGCACCCCGCAGCGCCCTGGGCGCTCGCCTCCTGAGAAGGGCCGCGGATGAGCAGCAGCTCGGCACCCGAGGTGACACACAGCGGGATGCTCGCCGTCGGGCAGGGGCACGAGATCTTCTGGGAGGAGAGCGGCACCCGCGACGGAGTGCCCACCCTCTACCTCCATGGTGGGCCGGGCGGCCGCCTCACCCCCGGCTACCGCCGGAACTCCCCGGCCGATCGGGCGCGGATCATCGGCATGTCCCAGCGCGGAACAGGTCGCTCCACGCCCGGCGTCGGTGCGCCGGGCCCGGTCGCTCTGGAGGGCCAGAGCACGGCGCATCTCGTCGAGGATCTCGAGCTGCTGCGCAAGCACCTCGGGATCGAGGCCTGGATCGTCCAAGGCGTCTCCTGGGGCAGCACGCTCGCCCTCGCCTACGCCCAGGCCTATCCCGAGCGGGTGCTCGGAGTGGTGCTGTTCGCCGTCACCTCCACCTCGCGCCGCGAGGTGGACTGGATCACCGAGGGCATCGGGGCGGTCTACCCCGAGGCATGGGACGCCTTCGCGAGCATCGCCGAGCAGCACGCGGGCTTCGACCGCGCCGACAGCTCCGAGACCAGGCTCCGGATCGTCGAGGCCTACCGGCGGATGCTCACCTCCACGGACCCGGACCTCGTGGACCTCGCCGCCCGCGCCTGGATGGCCTGGGAGGACGCGCACATCGGGATCGGTGCGGGAGGCCCCGCTCAGGGGCATGCCGTCCCCGAGGGGCAGGAGGTCACCGAGTACGAGCGGGCCTTCGCCCGGCTGGTCACCCACTACTGGGCGCAGGACGGATTCGTCGCCGATTGGGCGACGCGCTGGGGTGCCGCTCCCGGCAGCGGCCTGCTCGGCGGGATGGGCCGGCTGGACGGGATCCCCGGCGTGCTGATCCACGGCCGACGGGACGTCTCCGGCCCGGCGCTGACCGCCTGGGAGCTGCACCGGGCCTGGCCCGGCAGCGAGCTGGTCATCGTCGAGGAGGAGGGCCACGGCGGCCCTGTGATGGCCGAGCACTGGTGCCGGGCCGTCACCCGGATGGTCGACGCCGAGCTCGCGCGCCGGCAGTGACCTGACAGCGGCCGGGCTGGCCGCTGCGTCTCATCGCTCGTGCGGCGCGCTCGGCGTTCGCGCGGCTCGCTCAGCGCGACTCGATGAGCGCGACGATCTCTGCCCGCTCGAAGTACTTCGCGGTCTCCAGGGCGCTGGGCGTGCCCAGATCCGGATCCGCCCCGGCCTCCAGCAGCACCCGGGCCACCTCGGTGAAGCCCTTGAAGGCGACGCCTGCCAGCGGGGACTGCCCGCGATCGTTGGCGAGGTCCACATCGGCGCCGCGTGCGACGAGCTCGCCCACCAGCTCGGCATGGCCGTGATAGGCGGCGAGCATCAGCGGGCTGTTGCCGGCGGCATCGCGCAGGTCCACGGGGGCGCCCTGATCGATCAGGGCGAGCAGGGGAGCGCTGTCGCCGCCGCGCGCGGCATCCAGCATCGAATTCGCCAGCGCGATCGCGTCGTCGTCAGCGGCGGTGGTCCCGTTCTCGTTCATGGCACGAGACTACTGCCGGCCGGGCAGGCTCGCGGACAGCGTGCCTCGACCCACGACGACCGAGCGGTGCGTAGCGCACGCGGGGCGCGAGCCCGCGCGTCGGCAGTGCTGCGTCGGCAGTACTCTGTCGGCCATGCCTGCACCCACCGCCGTCGCCGTGCGCCGCGCCGAGCTCGCCGACATCGACCCCCGCACCCTCTACCTGCTCGCCAAGCTCCGTCAGGACGTCTTCACCCTCGAACAGCGGGCCACCGACCCCGATCTGGACGGCCGGGACCTCGACCCCACCACCACCCTGATGTGGCTCGAGCTGCCCGGGGCGGAGGCCGCGTCGCTGGGCGTGCCGGGACTGCCGGTGGCGCACCTGCGGGTGCTCGCCGAGGACGACGGCGCCGTGCGGATCGGCCGGGTCGCCGTGGACGGCGCGCACCGTCGTGGCGGATACGGGCGCCGATTGATGGGGGAGGCCCTCACGCATGCCCGCGAGAACGCGCCGGGCGCCGAGGTGCGCATCGACGCCCAGGCTCACCTCGAGCAGTGGTACGCGTCGATGGGCTTCGAGACCGTGGGCGGGCTGTTCATGGAGGCAGGGATCGAGCACGTGGCGATGGTGCTGCGCCCCGGCCGCGGCTGAACCGACGGCGCACGGGACCATCTGAGCGTGCTCGCCACGGCGGTGCTCGTTACGGCGAGATGAATCCCGTTCCCGGAGATCCTGACCCTGGCGGGTCCGGCACCGGAGGCGTGGCTGCTGATCCGTCGCTGATTAGCGTCATGGGATATCAGGATCTGGAGGCGCATCTGCTGGCCCCCAAGCGCTTCGTCACCCTCGCCCACCTGAACCAGGTGGAGCAGTCCGATTACCCGGTGCTGCTGGAGGTCACCGAGATGACCGTCCCCGATCTGGCCAAGATCATCCGCGACCTCGAGGAGCGGGACCTCTCGCTCAGCCCACCAGCAGCTGCGCGAGCCACGGCCACACCGCGAGCCCGAGCGCGATCGCCACGCCGACCAGGTCCACCCGGCGCAGCGGGCTGGGCAGTGCCCAGGTGCGGGTCCTCGCGGTCGCGAAGCCGCGCGAGTCCATCGCCAGGGCCTGCTGCTGAGCACCCCGCAGCGCATCGACCAGCAGGGCCAGGGTGGCACCGGCCAGCATCCGCGGGGAGGAGCGCGAGCCCAGGCCCCGCAGCATCCGGGCGTGGGTGATGATCTCCCACTGCCGGCCCAGGTGACCCGCGCGGATCAGCCCGGCGACCGACGCCGCGACCACACGAGCCGGGGCTCGCAGCCGGCCCCCGAGGGCATCGCCCAGCGCGGTGGGGTCCACGCTGCCCAGGGCCAGCACACCGGGCGCGACGAACACGGTGATCCGCGCGGCCTCCTTCGCGCCGAGCAGCCACGCCTCGCCGGAGAGGGAGGGGGCATCCCCGAGCAGGGCGGTGGTCCACGCGAGCCCTGCGGCCGAGAGCAGGATCGGTGCCAACCGCAGCAGGCCGCCGCGCACGGAGCGCACCGCCAGCGGCGCCAGCAGCACGATCGGCAGCAGCGCCAGCAGCCCGCCCTGCCAGGTCTGGACCGCGAAGGAACCGATCGCGGCGAGGATCCCGATCAGGCACAGCACCAGCGGGTTCAGCGCGTCGGCCGGGATCGTTCGGGAGCGGGGGACCGGTCCGATGGTGCGATCGGGTGAGGGGCTGCGCTGGGCGGCCTGCACGGCGGGGCCCGCGAGCGCATGCTCGCGATCGGCGTGGGCGATCAGCACCGCATCGTGGGTGGCCGCGAGGATCGCGCAGCCCTCGCCGCGGGCGCCCTCCAGCAGCTCCAGCACCGCCGCATGACGTGCGGCATCCAGACCCACCGTGGGCTCGTCGAGCACCAGCAGGCTCGGCTCCTGGGCGAGCGCCGCGATGATCGCCAGGCGCCGCTGCTCCCCGCCGGAGAGGGTGTGGGGGTTGGCGCCGGCGAGAGCGGTCAGGCCGGCGCGCTCGAGCAGCAGATCGGCGAGCTGCTCATCGCTCGCCCAGGGCGAGGCGAGGACCTCCGCGCGCACGCTGGATGCGACGAAGGAGTGCTCGGGATTCTGGGGCACGAAGGCGATCTGCGCCGGCTCGGGGCGCTCGACGCTCCCGGCGGTGGGGGCGGTCAGTCCGAGCAGTGTGCGCAGCAGCGTGGTCTTGCCGCTGCCGCTCGGGCCGGTGATCACGCTGAGCTCCCCGCCGCGCAGCGCGAGGTCCACGCCCTCGAGCACTGGCCTGCCGCCCCGCTCCGCGCTCACCGCGTGCAGTGCGGCGACCACCGGGCCGGCAGGACCCGCGGCATGCTGCCCGGCGGGTGCGGTGGGGTCGCCCGCGAGGGCGGCCGCGGTCTCGCGGGGCGGCCCGTCGGCGATGATACGTCCCTGCGCGCCGAGCACGACCAGTCGATCCACGTGCTCGAGCCACGGGGTCAGGCGGTGCTCGGCGACCACCAGGGTGCGGCCCTGCGCGGCGGCCAGGATCGAGGCGCGCACCGCGCTCGCAGTGTCCTCATCCAGCATCGACGTCGGCTCATCCAGCAGCAGCGCCGAGGGCTCGAGCGCGAGGGAACCCGCGAGCGCGAGCCGCTGCTGCTGGCCGCCGGAGGCCTCGAGCGGGGCCCTGTCCGCGTCCAGATCCACCAGCGCCGCCTCGAGCGCGGCGGTGACGCGGGCCTGGATCTCCTCACGGGGGAGGGCGGCGTTCTCCGGCCCGAATGCCGCCTCCCGGCCGACGGTCGCGGCGACCAGGGCATCGGTGGGGTTCTGCAGCAGCAGGCCCCGCTCACCGGGCCGGGAGGGGCCGGGCGCGGTGCCGGTCAGCTCCCCGGTCTCCTCGTCCAGGAGTCCGGCCAGGGCCCGCAGCACGGTGGATTTCCCGCTGCCGCTGGCCCCGGCCAGCAGCACGCGCTGCCCGGCAGGGATCTCCAGGTCGAGGTGGTGGAGGGTGGGCTCGCTGCGGGAGTACGGATGCCAGGTGAGCCCGCCCAGGGACAGAGCGCTCACGCCCGGGCGTCATCCTTCGCCGTGGGTGCCGAGTGCGCAGCGGATCCGGTCGCGGTGGCCCGAGCCTGCTGAGCCCGTTCCCGGCCCGCGGGCATCGCATCCAGCGCCCCGGTCGCGGCGAGCGCCCGGGTGGCGGCCCAGCCCAGCACGCCGCACAGCAGCGCCCCGGAGAGCAGGAAGAAGCCCAGCATCGCGAAGGAGAAGGTCCAGCTCATCTCCTGGTAGTAGGCGAACTTCTCCCAGCCCCACTCCAGCAGGGCCGAGAGCATACCGCCCAGGATCGCCACCGGCAGGGTGAAGCGGCGGTAGCGGAAGGCCAGGAACGCCAGCTCGACGCCGCCGCCCTGCATCAGGCCGGAGATCGCCGTGCCCCAGCCCCACTGGCTTCCCAGCAGCATCGACAGCACAGCCGCGATCATCTCGGCCAGCAGGGCGGCGCCGGGCTTGCGCACGATCAGCGCGGCCAGCAGCGCGGGCAGGAACCAGATCCCGGCCAGCAGGCCCTCGGCGGGCTTGAACGCTGTGGTGAGCGGCCCGATCAGGGTGTACAGCTGGCCGTACCCCAGGAACGCGACGCCGAAGGCGGCCCCGATCGTCACGGTGACCAGCAGGTCCACGGTGCGGAAACGAGTCATCACTTCTCCTTCCTCGACGGAAGGGGCGTGAGGCACCGGTGGTGCCGCACGGAAATCCCGACTCCCTACGCCGGTGCAAACCGGATCAGGTTCGAGGGTCTGCGCCAGATGCGCACTCTCAGCACCGTGCGGTGCTCCCCTGTCAGCGGATGACAATCCGAGAGCCTACCCCGCTGCGAAGGTTCCTGCCGTGGCCTGCGTCTCAGCGACGTGCGCGGATCGCCTGGTCGACAGCCTCCGCCGCCGCCTGCGGATCGACGGGCTGGATGAGGTAGTGGCGCGAGCCGCGCCCGATGATCTCCACCATCGTGCCGGGCCCGGTGGCCAGGACCTGGTACCGGGCGCGGGGCTCGCTGAGCGTGTAGATCTTCCGCCTGCCCACCGGGGTGAGCTCGTCGGGTCGCGGCGTGATCACGGTGCTGCGACGCCACCCGTAGCCTCCCAGCGTCACGCCCGCCTGCGAGGACGGCACGGTGCGCAGCTGCACCGTGCGGAAGTCCTCGAGAGGCCACGGCCGGCGGGGCAGGAACCCGCCCAGGCTGACCGTGACCCCGTGCTCGTCGACGATGAACCGCGTCCACTGGCCCATCCAGGTCCACAGCGTCAGCGCCGCGAACAGCACCGAGAGCAGCACCGTGCCCGGCAGGCCGGCGCGCTGGTGCATGAGCACCACGAGCACGATGCCGCTCAGCGCGGTGATCCCGATCCGTGTCCAGCCGATCGAGGAGGGACGGGTGCGGCCCACGTAGAACGGGGGATCGGGTCTCACCAGATCGTCACCCGCTCCTCGGGGGCGCGGTACATCGCGTCACCCTCGGCCACGTCGAAGGCGGTGTGGAACTCGTCGATGTGGCCCACCACGGTGTTGCAGCGGAACTCCATCGGCGCGTGCGGGTCCACGGCCAGGCGGCGCACCGCTTCCTGATCGCGGTTCTTCCCGCGCCACACGGTCGCCCAGGACCAGAAGACCCGCTGCAGCCCTGTGAAGCCATCGATCTCGGCCTCGATCTGCGCGGTGTCATGGCTGGCGAGGTACGCCTTCACCGCGATGGAGAGGCCGCCGAGGTCGCCGATGTTCTCGCCGATGGTCAGGGCGCCGTTGACGCGGTGGGAGTCGTCGAGATCGCGCGGGGACAGCTCGGAGTACTGGGTGATCAGCTGGGCGGCGCGCGCATCGAAGGCCTCCCGGTCCTCCGGGGTCCACCAGGAGATCAGGTTCCCGTCCCCGTCGTACTTGGAGCCCTGATCGTCGAAGCCGTGACCGACCTCGTGGCCGATCACCGCACCGATCCCGCCGAAGTTCACGGCGTCGTCGGCCTCCGCGTCGAAGAACGGCGGCTGCAGGATCGCGGCGGGGAACACGATCTCATTGCGGCCGGGGTTGTAGTAGGCGTTGACCGTCTGCGGGGTCATGTGCCATTCCGTCTCGTCGATCGGTCCGCCGATCTTCGCGTACTCGAAGGCCGCCTCGAAGCGGCGCGAGGCGCGAGCGGTGGCCACCAGGTCGCCGGGCACGATCTCGAAGCCCTCGTACTCGCGCCACACCTCGGGGTAGCCGATCTTGGGGGTGAACTTCTCGAGCTTGGCCAGGGCCTTCTGCCGGGTGGCCGGGGTCATCCAGGGCAGGTTCTCGATCGAGTCGCGGTAGGCGTCCATCAGCGCATCGACCAGCTCGGTCATGCGCTCCTTGTGCGAGGCGGGGAAGTGGCGGGCCACGTACTCGCGGCCGACGGCGAAGCCCACGGCGCCCTCGACGAAGGCG
>JAAZLF010000456.1 GCA_012799425.1 Actinomycetales bacterium
ATCTGTGCTGCATACCCACGCTGGGGGCCGATCGGTTTCGACGGTAGTTGTCCAGCAAGGGGAAGCGGGCCGAGAAGCCAGAGTCATCTCGTAAACGTTCTCTGGAAACCAATAAGTGCCGAACCCAAGCGCACTGACTTCGCTCTCGCTGCCTGATCAGCGTTAGCAGTCTGGAACCCCGGGGCTGCTCCTGACCCGGATCGTTCCATCATCTAAGGAGCCACTGCTGCCGACCCTCGTCATCGGGGAAGGATGAACACCTCAGAGTGACTGAGTCTGTCGACGACGTGTCCGTGCGATCGTCGGGACTGAGAAAACGTCAATACGGACTGCGCCCGGAGAAGCCCTGGCTCCGCACTATCGGACGCGGGTTCGATTCCCGCCGGCTCCACCATTGCACTCACCACGAAAGGCCCCCTCACCTGCGCATTCGCGCGGGGGAGGGGGCCTTACGCATGCCGCTTGTGCACAATCTGAGCACACCGGGATCGCGGCCTGCCAGGGGCGCCAGGCCCTCGGAGGCCCGGCGACCCAGCCATCCGCCCCCACGCTGCGAATCGGCGAGAGGCCGCAGGCGGCGGCGCGTCAGCCCTCGTAGGTCAGGCCGTGGCCGTGCATGTAGCGGTTGCCATCGGCGTCGACGTACACGTACGGCCGCCCCTTCATGTGCTGCTCCTTCGCGAAGCCGGGCACATCGTTGGGGGAGGCGCAGCGGCCGTTCTCGTCCACCGCGATCGCCGCTGCATCGATCGGGAAGGTCAGCGGCAGCTTGCCCGTCGGCGAGAACTCGCCGAACATCGCGTCCACCATCACCGGGTAGTCCGTCTCGAAGCCGACCAGCAGCGCGTCTGCGAGCGGCTCGATCTCATCCAGCAGCCAGGGGAACAGGGCGTTCAGTCCGATCACCAGCGTGTCCACGCTCTCCCGGATCTCCCGCACCTTCTCGATATCGATGTGCGAATGCTCGCCGATGCTCAGATCGCCGATGCCCACATACTCGAAGTACGAGCCGATGAAGGGGCGCAGCAGCACGATCGCGACATCCGCATCGCGATGATCGGTGGTGAAGTCGACGTCGGGATGGGCGTCCGCGAGCTGCCTGCGCAGCGCGTCCAGGCGCCGCACCGTCAGGTCGGTGGCGAACAGCTCGACGTAGACGCGCTTGCCGGTCAGGGCTTTCGCGGTCAACGGCAGCACCGCGTCATGGTTCTTGGCCAGCACCACGGAGCGGCGATGCGCGTCCTCGGCCGCGGCCCGCGCCTGTGCGTTCTGGACGATCCGGTCGGCCTCCTGGGGATCGACGTACGGATCCTCGAACAGTCCCAGCGCGAACAGCTCCTCGAGCAGCAGCGCGGCGGCCTCGTCGAGCCGCTCGGAGGTGAAGTGGCCCTTGACGTAGGCCTCCCGCACCGAGGCGACGTCGTTGGTGTCGGCGAAGATGTCGGTCCCGGCCATCACGGCGCGACCCACCCGCTCCGCGGTGGTGAGCTCCTCGACCCCCCAGGCCATCTTCGAGAGCACACCCGAGTCGGAGTTGATGTAGCCGCGATGGCCCATCTCGCGCAGCAGCGAGAGGATCTCGCGGTTGAACGCGAAGCCGACCTGCTCGAACTCCGTCACCCGCCCCTGCGGGGTGGAGGACTTCTCGTCCGAGGGGATCGCGTAGTACGGCATCACCGAGGAGGTGCCGGCGTCCACCGCGGCCTGGAAGGGCGGCAGATGGTAGTCCTCGAGAGAGCCGGGGGTGGGATAGATGTTGAAGCGGCCCTCCGCGTAGTGGGGGTCGGTGCCGTTCTCCCGTGCCCCGCCTCCGGGGAAGTGCTTGGTCGTCAAGGCCACACCGTCGGCGGTGAGGCCGTCCTCGCCCTGGAAGCCCCGCACCAGCGCTGCGATCGCGGCGCTGATGAACTCCGGATCCTCGCCGAGCGTCCCCTGGCCGCGGAACCAGCGCGGGTCGGTGAGGACATCGGCCATGTACATGTAGCCCTTGCGCAGCCCCGAGGCCCGCCATTCCGCGCGGGAGTGCGCCGCGAAGGACTCGATCACCTCGAGCGAGGTGGTTGCGGCGAGGCCCAGGGTGCCGGGCCACGCGGTGAACGGCTGGTCCTCGGGGGTGCCGCCCATCTTGAAGGCCCCGGACTCGTTCTTCGAGTTCGCGGCGACGATCACGGGGATGCCGAAGCGGGTGCCCTCGGCCGCTTCGTTCATGGCGTTGATCCAGGTCGCGATACGGGATCCGGTGGGTTCCTCGCGCATGATGAAGTGGCGGATGCCCAGCTCCGCGATCATCTGCGTGGTCCCTTCGAAAGGGATCCCGGCACTGGTGTGGGGATCGACCCTGATGGGCAGGTCCTGCTCATCGAGCACGCCGTCGTGGCTGGTCAGCTCCTTGTTCCGCTGGGAGATGCCCATAGGCCTCGAGGTGATCACCATCAGGCCGATCTTCTCGTCGGGCGACATCCTGCGCACCAGGTCCGCGGCGCGCTCGCTCGGGGACAGTCGCCAGTCTTCGAAGGGGGTGAGCTCCCCGTCGCCGTCGAGGTCACGGAAGCGCAGCCCGTCCACCTCGATGATCTGCTTGACCCTGCTGGAGAGGTGAACCTGCTCGGTCATCGCTGTCCTCCTGTGGTGATCGGTGCCCGGGAGAGCGGTGCGGAGCGCCCCTCCCGGTCGCGTGCGGCTCAACGTAGTGAGCACATCGCGCCTGCGGGGGAAGTTGTCCCGGATTGCCCCGCGCGTCCCGGCGGCGCTCACCGCAGATGCCCCTGCGCAGGAGGAACGTTGCTCGGAATGTGCTGCCCCCGTACGGTGTCGGGATGATCGGCGTGCCGCGTGCCACACCTACCCCGCCCTCTGCCGACCTGCCGGTGGACCTGCGCCGGATCGAGCTGCTGTGCGCCCGGCTGCGCCCGGAAGAGGACTTCCAGCTCGAACGGATCTCTTGGGCGATCGGGCGCGGGCCCCGCGCGGAGGGCTGGGACAACGTGCTGTGGCCGATCGGCCGGCTCGAGGGGCACGAGCTGGTCCTCAGGGTTGCGCGGCGAGAGGCGACCCGCGCGCTGCTGGGCCGCGAGGTGACCGTGCTGCGGCGCCTGCGCGGACTCGGCACGTCCTTGCCGATGGCTGTGCCGACCATCCTCGCCACCGGCGACGACGCGGTCCTGGTCCCCTGGATCGAGGGCGACACCGCTGAGCAGGTCGCGCCCGCGGTGCGCCATGAAACGGCCCTGGGCCTCGCCCGGATGCTCGCCGCCGTCCATTCCGGCCCGGCTCCGGAGGTGGGCCGGAACCCGGTGCGAGGCGTTCCGCTCGCCTCGCGCACCGAAGCGTTCGAGGTCGATCTCGAACGCGCTGAACTCTCCTCGGCGAATCGGGAGCAGGCACGGCAGCGCTGGTGTGCGGGCCTGGCCGCCGACCTCTGGCAGGACCGGGAGCTGCTGCTCCACGGCGATCCGCATCCGGGCAACGTGGTGGCCCCGCCGCCCGGGAGCGGGGCCAGGGCCACGTTGATCGACTGGGGCGACACCACCCGTGGTGACCCGGCCAGCGACCTGGGCGGGCTGCTGCTGCACCTGCCCTCGGAGGTGCTGCTGACCGCGTACCGAAGCACCGCCGCCTGGACCGGGGTCGACGACGACGGGATCTGGGAGGCCCTGGTCGCACGCGCCTGGGCCTGGGCGGTGAAGCTCGCGCTCTCACTGTTCAACGCCTATCCGCCCGGCCATGGCCTGGCTGCTGCGGGCACACGGATGCTGAGCGGCTGAGGCGCACTGTGCGGGGGACCCGCATAGAATCCCCGCGACCCGGAGGATGCTCTCGACGTAGAGTGGACCTGCCATGACCACGCCCTCCTCGACGCCCGACCAGGCCGATGCCGCTTCGCCCGGCCTCCGCATCACGTATCCCGGGGATCTGCCCGTCTCCCAGCGCCGGGAGGACATCCAGACCGCGATCCGCGAGAACCAGGTGGTCGTGATCGCCGGAGCCACGGGCTCGGGCAAGACCACGCAGATCCCCAAGATGCTGCTCGAACTCGGCTACGGGCAGCGGGGCAAGCTGATCGGCCATACTCAGCCGCGCCGGATCGCCGCCCGCTCTGTCGCCCAGCGCATCGCCTCGGAGCTCGGTCAGACGCTGGGGGAGGGCACCGTCGGCTATCAGGTGCGCTTCACCCGCGAGACCTCTCGCGGCACCCGGCTGAAGCTCATGACAGACGGCATCCTGTTGGCCGAGGTGGGTCGGGACCGGCTGCTGAAGCGCTACGACGCGATCATCATCGACGAGGCCCATGAGCGGTCGCTGAACATCGATGTGATCCTCGGATACCTCCGCCAGATCCTGCCCCAGCGGCCGGATCTGAAGGTCATCATCACCTCCGCGACCATCGACCCTGAGCGCTTCGCCGAGCACTTCGCCGCCGTGCTGCCCTCGGGGGAGCGCGAGAGCGCACCGATCATCGAGGTCTCCGGCCGCACCTACCCCGTCGAGATCCGCTACCGGCCGCTCGTGCTCGAGGCCGAGCTGGAGGAGGACGACGAGCTCGAGGACATCCATTCCGTCGAACGGGACCTCACCCAGGCGATCACCGACGCGGTCGACGAGCTCGCCGCCGAGGGGCCCGGGGACATGCTCGTCTTCCTCCCCGGAGAGAGGGAGATCCGCGAGATCTCCGACGCTCTGACCTCGCATCTGGGTCGCGGCACCCGCGGCCGTGCCTCACTGCCGGTCGAGGTGCTGCCCCTGTTCGGCAGGCTCTCCGCGCAGGACCAGCAGAAGATCTTCTCGCCCCCGCCGTCAGGCACATACCGCCGCATCATCCTGTCCACCAACGTCGCCGAGACCTCGCTGACCGTTCCCGGTATCACCTACGTGATCGATGCGGGACTCGCCCGCATCTCCCGCTACTCCCAGCGCACCAAGGTCCAGCGCCTCCCGATCGAACCGATCTCGCAGGCCAGCGCGAACCAGCGCTCCGGCCGTTCCGGACGCACCGCGCCGGGTATCGCCATCCGACTGTTCTCCGAGGAGGATTTCGAGGGCCGCCCCGAGTTCACCGAACCGGAGATCCTGCGCACCTCTCTGGCCTCCGTGGTGCTGCTGATGACCTCGCTGGGGCTGGGCGATGTGGAGTCCTTCCCCTTCGTCGAGCCACCGGCCTCGCGCGCCATCACCGACGGCGTGCGGCTGTTGGAGGAGCTCGGGGCGGTCGAGAGCGCGCCCTCCGAGCCCGGTGGCCGCCGTCTCACGCGCGTCGGCCGCACCCTGGCCCGCTTCCCGCTGGACCCGCGGATGGCGCGCATGCTCATCGAGGCCCACCGTCTGGGCGCGCTGCGCGAGGTGCTCATCATCGTCGCCGCGATGTCGATCCAGGACCCGCGCGAGAGACCGCTCGGACAGGAGCAGCAGGCGAAGGAGAAGCACCGGCGCTTCGACGACGAGACCAGCGACTTCCTCGCCTACCTCAACCTCTGGAACCACCTCCAGGCACGCCGCAAGGCTCTGTCCGGCTCAGCCTTCCGGCGCGAGGTGCGCTCCGAGCATCTCCACTATCTGCGGATCCGCGAATGGTGGGATCTGCATTCCCAGCTGCGGGACATGGCCAAGGACGCGGACCTCTCCCGCAACGACTCCGATGCCTCCCCGCAGGCGATCCACCAGGCGCTGCTGGCGGGTCTGCTCAGCCACGTCGGCCTCCATGACGACCGCAGCCGCGAGTACGCCGGCGCCCGCGGCGCCCGCTTCGCGCTGTGGCCCGGCTCCGCGCTGGCGAAGAAGCGCCCCGACTACGTGATGGTCGCCGAGCTGGTGGAGACCTCCCGCCTGTGGGGCCGCACCGCCGCCCGGATCGAGCCGGGCTGGGCGGAGGAGACCGGCGCCCACGTGGTCAAGCGCTCTCACTCCGCGCCGCACTGGTCCTCCAAGCAGGCCTCCGCGATGGCGCACCAGAAGGTCACTCTGTACGGGGTGCCGATCGTGGCCGACCGCGTTGTCGGCTACGGCCGGGTCGATCCCGAGGCGGCGCGCGAGATCTTCCTCCAGCACGCCCTGATCGAGGGTGACTGGCGCACCCGGCATCACTTCTTCCGCGACAACCAGGCCCTGATCAAGGAGCTCGAGGAGCTCGAGGCCAAGACCCGGCGCCGCGACCTGTTGATCTCCGATGAGCAGCTGTTCCGCTTCTACGACGAGCGGATCCCCGCGCACGTGGTCTCCGGGCGGCACTTCGACTCCTGGTGGAAGAAGCAGCGCCACGAGACGCCGGACCTGCTCACCCTCACGGAGAAGGATCTGCTCGCCGCCGACGAGGGTGTGGCCGAGGCGATCGAGGCGGACTTCCCCGACACCTGGGTGCAGGGCGACATCACGCTGCCGCTGAGCTACTCCTTCGGCGAGGTGGGCGCGAAGGGCACCGACGGAGTCACCGCCACCGTGCCCCTGGCGGTGCTGAATCGTCTGCAGCCGCACGGCTTCGACTGGCTCGTGCCGGGCATGCGCGAGGACCTGGTCACCGAGCTGATCCGTTCGCTGCCCA
>JAAZLF010000046.1 GCA_012799425.1 Actinomycetales bacterium
CTCGCCCGTGATCTTCGCGCTGGCGACCGGCCCGGCATGGCCGAGCTGCGCCGAGGCGTGGGCACCGCCCTCGTGAATCGCCTGGGTGAAATCCTTCAGCCCCGGCAGCGAGGCGCGCTCCATCAGGATCTCCCCCGGCGCGGCGAAGCCGGCACGGTCCACGGCGCAGTAGGCCAGGGTGGTCATGCCGATCCCGCCGTCGGCCAGTCCGCGGTGGAAGGCGATCAGCTCATCGGTGACCTTCCCCTCCGGGGAGCGCCCCTCCGACGTGGCGGCCTTGATGGTGCGGTTGCGCAGGGTGATCGGACCCAGCGGAGCCGGTTCGAACACCTGGCGAGGTCGGGTGGGGGAAAGGTCGATGGCGGTCATGGCAGATCCTGCGTCTCACGCAGAAGGGGCGGCCGGCAGACCACCCGGATGGACAACTTTGTCTATCTGGATCGTAAGCCACTGCGTCGCAGTGCGGGCCGGAACACGACGAGGACGCAGCGCCTTTGCTGGCTAGAGTGTCGGGATGAACGTGCGCTTCCTGGTCCTGGCCTTCCTCGAGCGCGCACCGGCGCACGGATACGCCATCCGCCACTGGCTGGCCACCACCGGAGGTGACGAGTGGACCGACGTCAAGCCATACTCGATCCACCACGCCATCACCACGCTCGAGCGCGAGGGGCTGCTGGAGCGCCGCGAGGAGCTCTCCACCGCCCGACGCCGCGTCATGGCCATCACCGATGCCGGGCGCGATGAGCTGCACCGGCAGCGCCAGGAGCTGTGGGAGCAGCGGCTGTGGTCCCTGCCCGAACAGCTCTACGTGCTGCTGAACTTCCTGGACCCCGACACCGCACAGCTGCGACAGCGCGCTCGCGACGCCGCGCAGCGCGCCCGGGACAGCGAGCGCCTGTGGCACGAGCTCCAGGGGCAGGGCGACGGGCTCCCGCCGATGTGGAGGGCCATGTACGGCAACGCGCTCGAGCACCTGCGGGCGGACGTCACCCTGCTGGAACAGGTGGCCGCGATGAGCGACGAGGAGCTCAACGCCGCCATCCCCGACCGTGAAGGCACGGTCCCCGGCGTCGGCCGCTGGTGACCGGCGACGGCCCCCACAGCGCCGCACCCGCCCCGGCCGCCCGTCGGCCCCGCAAACACGACGAAGCCCGCCCCGGCACATGGCCGGGACGGGCTCCGGAGCGGCGCCGGCGCCCCGCAGGGGGCGCCGGGCACCGAGACGAACTCAGACGGTGCGGGCCAGCGGATCGAAGTCCGCCGGGACCACCGGGACCTCGGAGACCGAGGAGTTCACGGTGACGAACTCGCCCGAAGCGGCCGACTCCTCGGCCGAGAGCATCACGTCCAGCACGTGGTAGCCCACCTCGCCGCTGGCCACGTGGGGGCGGCCCTCGGCGATCGCACGGACCATGTCCAGCAGGCCCAGGCCGCGGCCGGTGATCGGGCCGGACTGCGGGATCTCGATCCACTCCTGCTCCGGCGGAGCCTCGCCGAAGGACTCGAAGGGGCGCACGTAGGCGATGCGGCCCTCGAACATGTTCGGGTCGGGCACCACCAGCGAGCCCTCGGTGCCGTGGATCTCCACGACGCCCTGACGCGCCAGCGGCGAGTCGAAGCTGACCAGCGAGGTGCCCGTCTGCCCGCCCTCGAACTGGGTGAGCACCGAGATCGTCGACGGCGGCTCGACCGGGAAGGTCTGCCCCGCGTTCGGACCCACCAGGATCTCGCGCTCCTCACGCGCCTTCAGACCCATCGCGGCGACCTTGTCGACAGTGCCGAACAGGCTCACCAGGGTCGTGAAGTAGTACGGGCCGATGTCCAGCAGCGGGCCCGCGCCCTTGGCGAACAGGAAGGCGGGGTTGGGGTGGAACACCTCCGGACCCTGCCACTGCATCGAGGTCTGCGCGAACAGCGGACGACCGATCAGGCCATCGAGGATCGCGCGCTTGGCGGTCTGCACGCCCGCGCCGAGCACGGTGTCCGGGGCGCAGCCCACGCGCAGGCCGGCGGCGTCGGCCTCCTTGAGCAGTGCGGAGGTGGACTCGCGGTCCAGGCCCAGCGGCTTCTCGGTCCACACATGCTTGCCGGCGGCGATCGCGGCGGAGGAGATCTCCGCGTGCACGGCCGGGATCGTCAGATTCACCACGACCTGCACGCCCGGGTGGTCGAGCACGTCCTGCGCGGTGCCGGAGGCGGGGACGCCGTGCTTCTCGGCCTGCGAGGCGGCGCGCTCGGTGTCCAGGTCGCCGAGGATCAGCACCTCGACGTCCGGGAAGGAGCCCAGATTCTCCAGGTAGGTGTCGGAGATGACGCCGACGCCGATGAACCCGATGCCCACCGGGCCGGAGAAGGGGGAGAGGGTGGTCATGCTGCGTATCCTCCGTCGATCAGGAAGCGGTAGCTGTTCTCGATGTCCTCGAACACGTCGCCGGGGGCGTTGTCGTACTCGATGACGGCGTACTTGACGTTCGTCGCGGCGTTGAGAGCCTCGATGGTGGGCACATCGCCGGTGCCCGCGTGGCGCTGATCCAGGCTCGAGGAGCTGAACTCGGGAGCATCGGGGGCGAAGGGGTTGGAGGCCGGGGCCACGCCGTCCTTGACGTGGATCGCGACCAGACGATCGCCGAGCTCCTTGACCAGGCCCACCACGTCCTGGCCGCCCACGAGGGCCCAGAACAGGTCCAGCTCGATCTCGACCGACGCATCGGCCAGCGACAGGAAGCGCTGGTAGGCGGTCTGGCCGTCGAAGTCCGCGAGGAACTCCTGGGCATGGTTGTGGTAGCCGACGGCGAGCCCGAACTCCTTGGCCTTCTCGGAGGCGGCATTGAGGCGCTCGGCGATGTCCTTCA
>JAAZLF010000457.1 GCA_012799425.1 Actinomycetales bacterium
CGGCACCGTCGAGGTGGACGTGGAGGGCCCGACGGGCGCGGTCGAGGAGATGCTCGAGCATCTGCGCACGGGCCCGCCTGCTGCCCAGGTCGAGGGGATCGACGTTCGCCGGGAAGCGCCCCGCGGTGCGGAGGGGTTCCGCGTCACCGGCTGAGGGAACGCTCCGACCCCGGCGCGGCGGTGCGCAGATAGTGCATCGCGAGCAGCGCGGCCGCGCCCACCATCACCACCGAGGTGAGGATCATCGGGGTCTGGCCGGCGGCATCGAGGATCAGCCCGCCCACCAGCGCGCCGACCGCGATCGAGGCGTTGAACGCTGCGCTGTTGAGGGCGGTGCCCTCCTCGAGCACCTCGGTGGCCTCGGAGCCCACGAAGGCCTGCATCGCCACCGAGATCGCGCCGACGAACAGGACCCAGACCGGCATCACCAGCAGCGCGCGCGAGGGCCCATCCATGATCAGCAGCACGCCGGCCAGGCCCACCATCGTGCCGACCAGCACCACCAGCACCCCCAGCGGTGGGCTGCGGCGCAGCAGCAGGGCGACCGCGAAGTTGCCGATCAGCCCCGCGATGCCGAACAGCAGCAGCATCACGCCCACGTCCAGCAGCGGCACCCCGGCGCGCTGGACGAGGACCGGGCTGATGAAGCTGTAGGTGATGAACTGGCCGACCACCGCCAGTGCGACCAGCGCCAGCACGTAGCGCACCCCGCGGTGGCGGGCGGCGACGAGCATCATCCGACCGGTGACCTTCACCGGGGAGTGCACCGGCCTGACCAGGAGCAGGATCAGCACTGCGACCACTGCGGCGAGCGCCCCCACCACGGCGAAGGCCATCCGCCACCCCACATGGGCACCGATCCAGGCGGCGACCGGCACGCCGAGCACGAGCGCTCCCCCGGCTCCGCTGAAGGCGATGGTGAGGGCGCGGGCGGTGTGCTCGCGCGGCACCTGTCCGATCGCGACGATCGCCATGACCGCCCAGTACAGCCCGATCGACACCCCGGCGAACAGGCGCGCCAGCAGCAGCACCGTGAAGCTCTGGGCGACCACGCTGAGCGCGCAGGAGACCACCACGGAGGCCAGCGCGAGCACCAGCACCAGGCGGCGGTCCAGCCCGCGCACGATCACCGGGGTGCACAGAGCGACCACTCCAGCGAGGATGCCGGGCACGGTGACGGCCAGCCCGGCCACGCCCTCGCTGACCCCGAGCTCGGGCGCCATCACGCTGAGGACGCCGATCGGCAGCTCCTCGATCGTGATGAGCACGAAGATCCCCACCGCGAGGGCCACCACGGAGGCCCATCGGCGTGCGCTGTCCACTGCTGCTCCTCGTTCTCGGGCCCGGTCCGCTCCGGGCAACCTCCTCACGATACGGCAGATCGGCCTGCTCGTTCCGCCGCTGGACGGCCGACGGCCCCGGCGCTGACCGCTGCCGGGGCCGTCGTGCGCGGCGGGGTCAGAGCGCGGCGTCGAACGCCTCGCCGATCTCCTGCTCGCCGTCGTTGTAGGTCAGGAACATCCCTGCGGTGCCGGGGCGCTCGAGCGCGGCCACGATGGTGCGGGCGACGTTCCCGCGGGAGACCGTGCCGGCCTCGTCCGACGTGGTGTCGATCCGGCCCGTCGGCTCCTCGAGCGTGAGCCCGGAGGGTCCCAGGATGGTCCACCCCAGCCCGGTGCCGCGCAGGTGCTCATCGGCGCGGGCCTTCGCCTCGGCGTAGGCGTGGAAGGGCTCGTCCTCCGGTACGCCGTGGTCCAGGCTCGCCCCGAAGTAGCTGACCATCACGTAGCGGGAGACGCCCACGCGCTGCGCCGCCTCCATCGAGGCGATCGCGGCATCCTGGTCCACCGCGCGGGTGCGCTGCGGGTTGCCGCCGCCCGCCCCGGCGGCCCAGACCACCGCGTCCTTGCCGCGCAGCAGGTCGTCCCAGCCGGCGTCATCGAGCGTCTCGATGTCGCTGAGCACCGCCTTCGCTCCGGTCGCCTCGACGTCCGCGGCCTGCTCCGGGCTGCGGATGACCGCGTGCACGGTGTGCCCTGCCCCGACCAGCAGCGGCTCCGCGAGCAGCGCGACCTTGCCATGTCCTCCGATGAGTGCGATATCCATGTCCCCACCATCGCACCGGGCCGGTGGGGCGTCGACCCCTCGGACCGTCTGTTCGCCGTCGGTGGACGCCCTCGGCGTCGGCCCTGCGGCGCGGGACCCGCTGCGGCCCGCTCCCTCGGGCGCGTCGCACGCCGCTATCCTGAGCCGGACCGCTCCACGGCGGCTCGCTCCCGAGGGGAAGGAACCTCGCCATGGCCGGTGGCCTCGCCGCGCTTCTCGATGACGTCGCCGCGCTCGCCCGACTCGCGGCGGCGAGCGCCGATGACGTCGCCGCCGCCTCCGCGAAGGCGGGCTCGAAGGCGATCGGGGTGGTGATCGACGACGCCGCCGTGACCCCGCAGTACGTCAAGGGGATCAAGCCCAAGCGCGAACTGCCGATCATCTGGCGCATCACCAAGGGCTCCCTGCGCAACAAGCTGATCTTCATCCTGCCCCTCCTGCTGCTGCTCAGCGTCTTCGCGCCGTGGCTGCTGACACCGATCCTGATGCTCGGCGGCCTGTATCTGAGCTTCGAGGGCGCCGAGAAGATCTGGGAGCTGGTGCGCGGCAAGCCCAAGCAGGCCCCTGCCACGGTGAAGGGCGCCGAGGCCGAGGACAAGGTCGTCTCCGGCGCTGTGCGCACCGACCTGATCCTCTCGGCCGAGATCATGGTGATCTCGATGAACTCGGTCGACACCGACAGCCTGTGGATGCGCGCCGCGGTGCTGATCGTGATCGCGCTGGGCATCACGGTGCTGGTCTACGGCTCGGTCGGACTGCTGGTGAAGATGGATGACATCGGTCTGGCGATGGCCGACGGCGACGCCTCGGCGTTCAGGAAGCGGTTCGGCAACGGCCTGGTGCAGGCGATGCCGCGCGTGATGGACGTGATCAGCTACGTGGGCATGATCGCGATGCTGTGGGTGGGCGGTCACATCCTGCTGGTGGGCACCCACGATCTCGGCCTCGCCCAGCCCTACGGGCTCGTGCACCACCTCGAGGGCCTGGTGGCCGGAGTCGCCGCGGTGGGAGGCCTGCTCGCCTGGCTGATCAACACGTTCTTCTCCTTCGTGATGGGCTTGATCGTCGGCGCGCTGGTCGCGGTGATCGTGCACTTCCTGCCCTTGGGACACCATGACGATGCGGAGCGCACCCCCACAGGCGGCGACAGCACGGAGACCGCGGGCGGGGACGCCGAGCCCACCACGCCGCGGGCCTGACTGCGCCCAGCACCCGGCACCCCGGTGCCCCGCGGCCCCGGCGCTCCGGTGCCCCGGGCCCCGGACCCCGGACCCCGGACCCCGGACCCCGGACCCCGGACCCCGGACGGGATCGTACGAAAACGAGCCAGGATCCTGTGGATCTGGCTCGTTCTCGTCCGATTCTGCGAGGCAGACGGTCCCGGCGAGGAGACGCTCGGGCCCGCCCGGCGTCAGCCGGCGCTCGGGCCCGCCCGGCGTCAGCCGGCGCTCGGGGTGACGGGCGTCAGCCGGCGCTCGGGGTGACGGGCGGCTCGGCCGACCACGGGAAGACGATCCACTCGTCGGTGCGTCGCCAGACGAAGTCCGGCGAGACCACGGAGGCGGACTTCGCGTAGAGCACCGCGCTGCGGGCGTCGGCGCCCATGTCGCGCAGCAGGTCGAGC
>JAAZLF010000458.1 GCA_012799425.1 Actinomycetales bacterium
CCGCCGCTACAGCACCCGTGACATCACGCGCCTGCGGGAGATCCAGGCGCTGTCCCAGGATCAGGGCATCAACCTCGCCGGCATCAAGCGGATCCTCGAGCTGCAGGACGAGGTCTCGGCGCTGGAGGGGAAGCTCGAGACCGTGCGCGAGCGGCTGAGCACGATGACCCCCGCGCAGCGCAGGGTCTTCTCCGCCGACCGCGACGGCGAGATCAGCGCCCTGCGCCGCGGCGAGCGTCCCCGCCGGCGCAGCAGCAACGCCCTGGTGGTGTGGCGGCCCACCCGCCGCTCCTGACCGCTCAGGAGCGCTGCGGCGGCACGACTCCGGCGAGCCGGTAGATCTCCTGCAGCTGCAGCGCCACCTGGCTGAGGTCCACGCCCTCCGCGGCCCGCCGCCCGGCGCCCGTGAGGTCCTCGAGATCGCCGGCCAGCAGGGCGGAGAGCTTCCGTGCGAACTGCTCGGCGAACTCGGGCCCATCACCCGCGACCTGGTGCGTGAGCACCCCGTCGGGCATCGCGTCCCGGTACAGCGGGATCCCGCGCACCAGCGTGGGGATCTCGCTCGCCAGCGCCTCCCACAGCACGATCCCCTCGGTCTCCTCCTTGGTGAGGAAGGCGAACGCATCCGCTCCGGCGTACGCCTCCTTCACACGGTCCGCGTTCACGTATCCCGGGAACAGGGCGTTGGGCGGCGCGCCGGCCAGCGCACGCTGCACCTCGGCGGTCAGCAGTCGCGGATCGGTGCGCCCATACCAGACGAAGGTCGTCCCCGGCATCTGACGGGCGACCTCGACCCAGTCCAGGATCCCTTTGCGCACCAGCTGCATGCCCACGCTGATCACCACGGTGGCATCGGGAGCGAGGCCGAGCCCTTCGCGCAGTCGGGACCGCGCCGACGGGTCCGGGCGGAAGAAGCTGGTGTCCACCCCATTGGACAGCACTCGGATCGGGGCGGTGATCCCGTACTTCTCGGCGGAGATCAGCTGCTGGGAGTACCCGCTGGGCGTGACGACCACGTCCCCGCGGCGGTACAGCAGCGAGATCCAGCGGCGGAACAGCGGGGCGAGACGGTTCGATCCGGTGAAGGAGTCCCGGAAGTCCTCCTCGGTGGAGTGAGCCCACACCAGCACCGGCCGTCGACGCAGCCGTGCCCAGGCCGCCAGCACGGGCGTGTCCGGGAACGGGGTGTTCAGGTGCACCACGTCGAAGGGGCCCAGAGGATTCGTCACGACCTGGTGCCCGAGCGAGCGCACGGCCTTCTCCTGGTGGCGCATCGCAGCGCCGATGCCCGACTGATGGGCGAGGCGTGCGAGCCCGCGGGGCATCAGCACCCGCAGCGAACCGCTGGCGGGCGCATCCTGAGGGCGGCGCCGCGGGGCGCGAGAGCTCATGAGCATGGAAGGGACTCCGTTCACCAGGGCAGGAAACGCATCACGAGGGCGCTGATGCCCACTCCGTAGGCGATCAGAGCCCACGGCTTGCACAGCAGGATGATCGCGGTATACGTGCGCCACCGCATCTTGGTCGTGCCGGCGATATAGCACAGCAGGTCGTCCGGCGCGACGGGCAGGGCGATCGCCAGGGCGAAAGCTCGCGTGAAGTGCGGGCTGCGGGTCCAGCCCAGGAACTTCTCGACCGTGCTCGGGCGGAAGATCCGCTCGATGAGCGAGAGCCCCACGTGCCGTGCGATGAGGAAGTTCAGCAGCGAGCCCGCGCACACGGCGATGTAGTTGTAGAGCGTGCCCTCGAGCGGACCGAACATCACGGGCCCGGCGAGCACCAGCAGGCCAGCAGGCACGATCGGGAACACCACGGAGGCGACCGACGCGATCAGGAAGGCGACCGGCCCCCACGCCCCGAGCGAACCGATGAAGGCCTGCAGATTCTCGAGGGACTGCAGCACACCGGTCTGCAGGCCCCACCAGACCAGACCGATGCTGAGGGCGAGTCCCAGCAGCGGAGAGAAGCGGGCGGCGGTCCGCAGCGGATCCCGGTGCTGCGGTGCGGCGATGGTCCGTGGTGGGGCGGGACGTGCGAGAGGGACGGTATCCGTCTCGACGCTCATGCCGCCACCGGTTCACGGCGGAGGATCGGGGCGCGGCGGTCGACAGCGCGCTGGTACACCTCCAGCACGTGGCGGCCGAACTCCTGCGCGCCGAACGTCGCGTGGGAGTGCTCCAGCGCCGCCACGGCCATCTGCTCGCGCCGCAGAGGCTCATCCAGCAGGCTGTCCAGGCACGCCGTGAACTGCGCCGCGTCCTCGTACAGCCATCCCGTGCGACCTTCGAGGACCACGTTCTCGAGCGATGGATCGCGGCGGGCCAGCAGCGGCAGACCGCTGGCCATCGCCTCGATGAAGGTCAGTCCCTGGGTCTCGCTGCGCGAAGCGCTGACGAACACGTCCCCCACGCGGTACCAGCGCTGCACCTCCGCAGGATCCACCACTCCGGTGAAGCGGACACGATCCGCGATCCCGAGCGCCTGCGCGCGTGCTTCGAGCTCAGGGCGGTGCGGGCCGTCGCCCACCAGCACCAGCACGGTGTCGGCCCTGTCCGTGGCCGCGACCATGTCGAGGACCTCGTCGAGGTTCTTCTCCTTGGCCAGGCGGGAGATGGAGACCAGCACCCGCTGCCCCTCGGCGATCCCGAGGCTCGTGCGCAGCGAGCGGGCGTGGGCGAGCTCCTCCGCGCTGCGAGCCGGCCGGAACTTGTTCAGATCCAGACCGGTGGGGACCACGTGCAGGGGCCGGTCCACCCCGTACCCGGTGAGCAGCCGGGCGACCTTCGCCGTCGGGACGATCACGGCATCGGCGGCCGCGAGCACGCGGCGGGAGAAGGTCTCCACCACCTTGCGGCCCATGGTGCGGCTGGGGGAGTAATAGTGCGTGTAGTCCTCGTAGATCGTGTGGTATGTGTGCACCAGCGGCACCGACAGCGTGCGGGCGATGCGGCGCGCCCACACATAGGTCGAGAACTCGGCCTGGGAGTGGACCACGTCTGGTCGCCAGCGCAGGATGTCCTTGAGCACGCGGCGGCTCGAGGGCATGCCGATGCGGGCACGCTCGTACACCAGCGAGGCCGAGACCGAGCCGATCCGGTACACGCCGGGCTCATGATGAGGCCGGATCCCCTGGGAGAGGGTCAGCACCCGCACGTCGAGCCCGAGCGCGATGAGCTGTCGGCGCAGCGTCTGCACGGAGGCGACGACGCCGTTGACCACGGGCTCCCACCAATCGGTGGTGATCAGCACGCGCAGGGGGCGGTGGGGCTCCGCTGCCGCAGGAGGACCGGGGCGCTTCGTCAGCATGTTCACGCCTCGAGGCTCCCACTCCTGCTGCGCGTGCGCGTCCCCCGAGCGGAGGAGAGGCATCAGACCGAGGTCTGATCCTCGATCGCCGCTTGGAGCGCCCTGAGCTGTCCGGCTGTTCATGATTTGAGCCTACGACCGGGCTCCGAGGCGCGACACGGGGCACGCCCGACGGCTCCGGGAGACTTTCCCCCTAGAACATCACCCGGCTACCTGGTAATGGGCTGTGAACGATGCGGAGCCGAGCTGCTGGGAGAAGATCGCGAAGCGCGTCCCCACATGCGGGTCCTCGGGATCGGCGCCCAGAGTCTCCACGGGCAGGGCGTGGACAGAGAACTGGTAGCGGTGCGGGGCCCCGGGCGGCGGCTGCGGACCGTCGTAACCGGCGTTGCCGAAGTCGTTGCGGGCCTGCTTCAGCGAGGAGTCCTCCCGCGCCACCCCGAGCGGCAGCGACGTGGCGGTCGCAGGGATGTCCCACGCCACCCAGTGCCAGAACCCCGAGCCCGTCGGCGCATCGGGGTCGTAGCAGGTCACCGCGAAGGAGCGGGTTCCCTCCGGGGCCCCTGACCACTGGAGGTCGGGGGAGAGGTTCTCCCCTCCGAGCGCCTCCACCAGCTGCTGGGGCGCGACCTCGCTGCCCGCGGGCGTGGCGGCCGAGGTGAGGACGAACGTCGGGGTGTCGGAGCTCGTGTGATCCATCCCTCCAGCGTAGGCATCGTGCCCGAGTGTGTCGAGGAGGCCCGGGCAGAGGCCTCGTTACACTGACGAACATGCCTGAGAACGCCTCCGACGCGTCCGCCGTCGAATTCACGCCCGTCGTCGTCGGTGGGGACATCGGCGCCTACTCCCTCGCACGGGCGTTCCACGAGGCGTACGGGATCCGCACCGTGGTCGTCTCCCGCCTGGCGGGTTGGGTGGTGGGAACCTCCTCGCTCATCGACAACGTGCGCTGCGAGGACCCCTTCGACCCCGCGGCCCTCGCCCCCGTGCTGCAGGAGATCGCCGATGCCCGCCCGGGGCGGCCGCTGCTGCTGCTCGGCTCGGCCGATGCGACGGTCAAGCCCATCATCCGGATCCGCGACGAGATCGGCCTCGACGAGCGATACATCGCCCCGTACATCGACCTGGACACCTTCGCGGCGGCGACCGAGAAGCAGAACTTCACCCGCCTGTGCCAGGACCTCGGCGTCGACCACCCGGGCACGTTGGTGGTCGACCTGGCCGAGGAGATCCCCTCGGAGCTCGAGGTGCCCTTCGCCTTCCCCGTGATCGCGAAGCCGGCCGAGGTCTCCGAATGGAAGCGGATCGAGTTCCCGGGCAAGAACAAGGTCCACACCGTCGCCACGCCCCAGGAGCTGCGCGAGCTGCTGACCATGATCCGCGGGGCCGGGTACCGCGAGTCGATCATCGTCCAGGACCGCATCCCGGGAGACGACCAGTACATGCGGATCCTCACCGTCTACTGCGACGCCGATTCCCGTGTCCGCTTCGCGTCCTACGGGCACACGCTGCTGGAGGAGCACGCACCGGGAGCGATCGGCAACCCGGCGGCGATCATCACCGGGGTGGATCGTGAGATGGTCGCCCAGGCACAGCGCCTGTGCGAGGAGCTGGGCTGGGTCGGCTACGCCAACTTCGATCTCAAGCATGATCGGCGCGACGGCCGCACCAAGTTCTTCGAGCTCAATCCGCGGCTGGGACGGTCGAACTATTACGTCACCGCCGGCGGCCACAACCCCGTCACCTGGTACGTGGATGAGCACCTGCGGGCCGCCCTGCCCCAGCAGGGGCCCGGCTCCGGGATCGGAGAGGACGGCATCCTCCAGGAGCAGCCCGAGGTGCTCTACACGGTGGTGCCGCTGTCCCTGGTCAAGAGGTACACCACCCTTCCCGAGGCCAGGGCGCGCCTGCGCCGGGTGCTGAAGGCCCGTCGCATCGGCAACCCCCTGCACTACCCCGGGGTGGACGATTCCCTCTCCCGCCGCCGGTACATCCTGGCCGCGAGCCTGAACTCCGTGCTGAAGTTCCAGCGCTACTACCGGCCCGAGGGCGGTGACCGCTTCAGCCGCCTGCTCCGCCGACGCTCCGGAGCGGCAGCGGAGGACAGGGCGTGAGCGAGGTGCCGCAGGCCGCGGCACCAGAGGGACCGGGCGGTCGGCTGGACCTCGAGGACTGGTCCCGGCCCGTGGTCGGCGTGCTCGGGGGTCTCGGTCCTGCGGCGACCTCCGTGTTCCTGGACGTGCTGATCCGAGCCACCGTGGCCGGCACCGACCAGGAGCATCTCGACCTGCTGGTGTCCCAGCACTCCACCACACCGGATCGGACGGCGGGGATCCTCGAACCGGGAGCGCCGGATCCCGGCCCGGTCATCGTTCGCGATGCCGTGATGCTCCAGCGCGCCGGCGTGGATCTGCTCGTGCTGCCCTGCAACACCGCCCACCACTACGCGCGCCAGGTCGAAGCGGCCACCACCATCCCGCTGCTGAGCATCGTCGAGACGACCGCTCGCGCGGCCGTGCAGCGCGCGCAGGGCGAGCCCGTCGCCGTCTTCGCGACCGAGGGCAACATCCATGCCGAGGTCTACCAGGACGCGATCCGTGCCCACGGAGGGACGCCCCTGGTCCCCGACCGCACCGTCCAGGACGACATCAACCACCTCATCTACGGACAGGTCAAGGCCGGGGCGCCGGTGGACACCGCACTCTTCGACGCCTGCACCGATCGCATGATCGCGCGCGGGGCGAGCGTCGCGGTGCTGGGCTGCACCGAGCTGTCAGTCGTGTACGACCAGCACGGGTACCGCGGCGATCAGCGTCTGGTCGACTCGCTCACCGAGCTCGCCCGGATCACCGTCCTCCGCGCCGGCAAGGAGCTCACCGAGCTCTTCCGCTGAGGCTGTGCACGAGGCGCTCCGCGCGCAGAACGCAGACGGCGTCTCTCAGAACCCGGAGTCGGTGGGCCGGGGGTAGTGGCGCAGGAACTTGCGCACGTGATTGAGCCCGACGATCCGCGCATAGCGGCGTGCCCAGCTGCCGTCCGCGGGGTAGGTCCACGGGTTGCGCACGCCGCGCCGCGCGACCGTGCGGACCCAGCGCTTCAGCGCGGGATCGCGCAGATAGCGCGTCAGCAGCGGCATCGGGACCAGGGAGTAGAGGATCTCGTCGAACTCCGTGACCGGCTCGATCCGGCGCTTCTCGATGGCATCGGCGACGACGAAGCGGGCCACGTTCGCCCCGGCCGCCGAGACGTAGAAGTTGTTGCGCCCGATACGGGCGTTGACCTCGAAGAACTTCCAGCTGCCGTCGCGCGGGTCACGCCTGACGTCGAAGTTCGCGTAGCCGCGGTAGCCGGTCGCCTCGAGCAGGGTCCGAGCCTGCTCGAGCGCGTCGTCGAAGGGGGTGGTGATCATCGCGGCGGGCCTGCCCAGCGCGTCGGGAGTGTGCTCGCCCAGCAGCACCCGGGCTGAGCACAGGAGCGTCACCCGCCCCGCGGCGTCGGTGTAGGCGGTGATCGAGCCCTCTGCGGTGTCGTCGCCGGGGATCAGCTCCTGGACGACCAGGCGCCCGGCGTAGCCCGCTGCGGCGATGGAGCGCACCAGGGTGTCGAGCTCGTCCGCGCTCTCGAGGAACCACACCTTCTTCTTGCCCTCGAAGCGCACTCCGGCCATGTCCGCGGTCCGGGCGGCCTTCATCACGAGCGGGAAAGGAAGCTCGGTGCGAGGGGGCTCCCAGCTCGCGTCCCGCGGCGTGCGCAGATCGATGACCTCCGTGCGCGGGGTCGCGACCCCGTGCTCGAGGCACAGCTGCGAGAACTCCGCCTTGTCCGAGAGGCGCTCGAGGACATCGGCCTCGAGGATCGGCAGCACGTAGTGCTCGAGCAGGCGCTCGCGATGGTCGCTCATCAGCTGCACCAGGGAGTCGGCGTTGGCCAGCAGGAGCTGGGGGCGCACCCCTCCGCGCTCGACGGCCAGCGCGACCGCGCGATCGATCAGTGCCTCGTCGCTCGCCGAGCCGCCGAGCTCGATCACCTCGCAGGAGACCGAGCGGCGCATCGGCTCGACGCCGACCTTCGTGATCACCGTCGCGACGATGCCGTACTCCTCGTGGAAGGCGCGCGCGAGGGTGTAGACGCCGAGTCCCGAGCCCAGCAGCACCAGATCGAAGGCCGACGGGGCCGGAGAGGTCCCGGAACCGGGTGCGGCACGGCGGGACGAGGACATCTCAGACTGCGGCATGTGCATGATCCTAATCGTGGAGGCTGACCGGGACGACCTCGGGCACCCGGCGCGCGGGAGCGTCGGGTGCCCGAGGTGCTGCGGCGACCGGTGCGGTCGCGGAGGAGGCGGGTCTGCGGTCAGCCCTTCACGGCTCCGGCCGTGGAGCCGCCCACGATGTACCGCTGCAGGAACTGGTAGAGCAGGATCACGGGGACCATGACCATCACCGATCCTGCGGCGAAGACGCCCAGGTTGTTCGAGCGGTCCGAGGAGAACATGCCGTACATGCCCACCGCGAGAGTCTTCTTCGAGTCGTCGGTGAGGAAGATCGAGCCGATCAGGAACTCGCTCATCGAACCGACCAGGGCCAGCAGCAGGGTGGTCGCCAGGATCGGGGTCATGGAGGGGACCAGGATCTTGCGGAAGGTCTGCCAGTGGGTGGCGCCGTCGATGATCGCGGCCTCGTCCAAGGACTTGGGGATCGTGTCGAAGAAGCCCTTGATCAGCCAGACCTGGCCGAAGGCGCCGCCCATCAGCACCGCGATGTAGCCGCCGAGGGTGTTCAGGCCCAGCATCGGCACCGCGTCGCCCAGGTCCGAGATCATCGTGTAGACGGCGATCATCGACAGGATCGCGGGGAACATCATGATCAGCAGCACGGCGAGCATGCCGCCGCGGCGGCCGCGGAAGCGGAAGCGGCTGAACGCGTAGGCGGCCAGCAGCGACAGGAACACCTGCCCGGTGGCGACGACACCGCACACGATGATCGTGTTGAGGTACCAGCGAAGGAAGTTCGCCCGCTCGCCGCTGAGCATCACCGAGTAGTGCTCGAGGGTGACGCCCTGCGTGGGGATCAGACCGGCGGAGGTCAGCGAACCGCTCTGGTTCAGCGAGGCGGAGATGACGAACAGGATCGGGAAGACGGCGAAGACGACCGCCAGCACGCCGACGACGTGCCTCCAGCCGATCTCGGCGAACCAACGGCCGAACGGCATGCGACGCTGCGCATCGATGCGCGGAGAAGTGGTGGTGCTCATGAGGGACCCCTTCCGCGGGCTCAGTTGACGTCTTCGAGGACGTTGGTGAATCGGAACTGGATGGCCGCCAGGACACCGGTGAGGATGAACAGGCAGACCGAGACCGCAGAGGCGAAGCCGAAGTCGGCTCCGGAGCCGCCGAAGGCGATGCGGTAGACCATCGAGATCAGGATGTCCGTGGC
>JAAZLF010000459.1 GCA_012799425.1 Actinomycetales bacterium
CCGCTGGACCCCCGGCTGGTGCGGGAGGTGCGCGCGGCCCGGCGGCACGTGGCGCTGACAGTGGCGCTGGGGCTCGTGCAGTCGGCGTGCATCATCGTCACCGCGCTGGTGATCGCGCGCCTCGGCGCACAGCTCCTGGTCGATCGGGAGGTGCCGCAGGGCACGCCGACGCTGCTGCTGGTGCTGGTCGCGGCGCTCGCCCTGCGCGCCGGTGCGGTGCTCGTGGAGGAGGCCACCGCACACCGGGCCGCGACCGAGGCGATCAGCGAGCTGCGCGGACGGATCGTGAGCCATGCGGCTCGCCTCGGCCCCCGCGCAGGGGCGGGGCGGGGTGCGGATCTGACCTCGCTGGCGACCACCGGCATCGAGAACCTGCGCCCCTACCTGGTGGGCTATGTGCCCCAGCTGATGCTCTCGCTCACCGTGACCCCCCTGTGCCTGCTGACGGTCGGGGTGCTCGATCCGCTCAGCGCCGTCATCGCGCTGGTCACCCTGCCGCTGGTGCCGCTGTTCATGATCCTGGTCGGCAAGCTCACAGTGGGCCGCTCCGAGCGGCTGATCGCGAACATGCGCTCGCTGTGGAGCCAGCTCCTGGATCTGGTGGACGGGCTGCCGACCCTGCGGGCGCTGGGCCGGGAGCGCGGCCCGGAGAAGATGGTGCGCGAGCTCGGCGACCGTCACCGTGCCTCGGCGATGGGCTCGCTGAAGTACGCCTTCCTCTCCTCGATGGTGCTCGAGCTGCTGGCGACGCTGTGCGTGGCCCTGATAGCGGTGAGCATCGGGATGCGGCTGGTGTACGGAGAGATGGATCTCGCCCCCGCGCTCGCGGTGCTGGTCCTCGCCCCGGAGATCTATCAGCCGCTGCGCAACGTCGGCTCCCAGTACCACTCCTCGACCGACGGGCTGGCCGCGGTGGGCGCCGCCTTCGAGGTGCTCGATGAGCGCCCGACCGCCGACGGCACCGTCCCGGCCCCCGATCTGCGCACCTGCGCCCTCCGCCTGCGCGGGGTCTCGGTGCGCTCGCGCGACGGATTCGCTCCGCACCGCGCCGAGCTCGAGGTGCGTCCCGGCCGGGTGCTCGCTCTGACAGGAGCCTCCGGATCCGGCAAGACCACCGCCGCGCACGTGCTGCTGGGGCTGCTCGAGGCGGATGAGGGCGCGGCCGAGCTCGTCGCCGGCGATGGCACCGTCCTCGACGTGCGGGACGTGACGCGGCGGAGCCTGTGGACGCAGGTGGCGCTTCTCCCCCAGCGGCCGGTGCTGCCTCCGGGGACGATCAGCACCGTGCTGCGCGAAGCCCGTCCCGGAGCGGAACAGGCCGAGCTCGAGGCTGCGGCGGCGGCGACGGGCCTGGACGCGGTGATCGCCGAACGGGGCTGGGATGCCGATCTCGGCCGGGCCGGGCACGGGATCTCGCTCGGAGAGCGCCAGCGCCTGGCCCTGGCCCGGGCAGCCCTCTCCCCCGCACCGCTGGTGGTGCTCGATGAGCCCACCGCGCATCTCGACGGCGCCACCGAGCAGGTGGTGCTCGACCTCATCGACGCACTGCGTGCCGAGGGCCGCACCGTCGTGGTCATCGCGCACCGGTCCCGCCTGGTGGACGCGGCCGATGACGTCGCGCGGATGGAGGCCGGCCGATGAGCCCCACCGCACCCTCCGCGCTGCGCCGTGCCGAGCAGGCGCTGCAGATCCCCCCTGCCCGGCTGCTGGCCGCCGTGCTCGCGGCCTGCGCGACCCTCGGCTCCGCCTTCGCCCTCGCCGCCGTCTCCGCCTATCTGGTCACCCGGGCGTGGACGATGCCGCCGGTGCTGGACCTCACCGTGGCGGTGGTGATGGTGCGCGCGCTGGGGGTCTCCCGGGGCGTGTTCCGCTGGCTCGAGCGGATGCTCACCCATGATCTCGCGCTGCGCGGCGTGGTGTCCCTGCGCACCAACCTGTTCACGGCGCTGGCCGCCCGGCGGGACGACGCCCTGACCCGGCTGCGCCGCGGTGATCTGCTGGCGCGGCTGGGCGATGACGCCCAGGAGCTCGGCGACCACGTCATCAAGGCGATCGTCCCGGGGCTCGTCGCCGTGGTGATGTTCGTGGTGGTGCTGGCGACCTTCGCTCCCCTGTCGCTCACCGCGACCACGGCGATGCTCGCGGCGCTGGTGGTCGCGAGCGTGCTCGCCCCTCTGGCCGCACTGCGCGCCGCACGCCTCACGGAGGATGCGGTGGTCACCACTCGCTCGTCGGTGAGCGCCCAGTCGCTCGAGATCCTCGACGACGCCACGTCGCTGCGGGTCGACGGTCGCCTCGGGGCCGCGCTCGAGGAGCTCCGCCAGGAGCAGGCGGCGCACGATCGGGCGATCGACCGCGCCGCACTGCCCTCCGCACTCGCCTCTTCGGCGGTGCCGCTGACCATGATCCTGGCGGTGACCGGGTCTGTGCTGGCCGCAGGAGCGGTCTGGCTCGACGGCGGGGCCTCCGCGGGGCAGATCGGCATCCTGCTGCTGCTGCCGCTGTCCTCCTTCGAGGCCGCCACCGCGCTCCCGGCCGCCGCCACGCAGTACGCCCGCTCGCGTGCCGCCGCGCAGCGTCTGGGCCTGCTGGTGGGCCCTCCCGCCACCGACCCCGCCCCTGCGGCGGGAACGATCGAGCAGCGGTCCGCTGCGGCTCTGCGCGCGAGGGGCCTGAGCGCGGGATGGACGGCGCAGTCTGCGCGTGTGGCGGGGCTGGACCTGGACCTCGAGCCCGGGTCGAGG
>JAAZLF010000460.1 GCA_012799425.1 Actinomycetales bacterium
GACCGGTCGCAGCCGCCCGGCCAGAACGAGCCGCCGAGCTCCGCCCCTGCCCACCACGCCGGCGACGCCGCTGCCGCCCCCGTTTCCGGCGAGCACGTCCCCGCCGGCCCGGACGGCGAGCAGCAGCTGGACCGCGCCCTGCCCTCGGTCACTCATGACGACCCGTCGGACCCCCACGCCTCGATCTACCGCCACGGCTTCCTGCGCGCCGCGGCCGTGACCCTCCCCGTCGCGCTCGCCGACCCGGCCACCAACGCTGAGCGTCATCTCGAGGTCCTGCGCGGCCTGCACGAGCAGCAGGTGGGCCTGGCCGTGTTCCCCGAGCTGTCGCTGACCGGCTACTCGCTCGATGATCTGGTGCTGCAGGAGCCGCTGCTGGACGCCGCCGAGCAGGCGATCACCACCGTGGTCGAGGCCAGCCGCGACCTGATGCCGCTCATCGTGCTCGGCGCACCGCTGCGCTCCACCGAGCGCTCCCGCGTGTTCAACTGCGCGATCACCATCCACCGCGGCCGGATCCTGAACATCACGCCCAAGCAGCACCTCGCCGACTACGGCGAGTTCCAGGAGCGGCGCTGGTACGCCCCGGGCGATGACGCCAGCTGGCAGGACGTCCGGATCGGCGGTGAGATCCACACCCTCACCCCGCACCAGCTGATCGATGTTCCGGACGTGCCGGGGCTGACCCTGTTCGTCGAGATCTGCGAGGACATGTGGGTGCCGATCCCCCCGTCGGCCGAGGCGGCGCTCGCCGGCGCGACCGTGGTCGCGAACCTCTCAGGCTCCCCGATCACGATCGGCCGGGCCGAGGAGCGCAAGCTCATGGCCCGCTCCGCCTCCGCCCGCAGCCAGGTCGCGTACATCTACGCCGCCGCGGGGGAGGGGGAGTCCACCACCGACCTGGCCTGGGACGGGCAGACCTTCCTCTACGAGTGCGGTGACCTGCTCGGCGAGAGCGAGCGGTTCCCGCAGGGGCCGCGCGCCACGATCGCGGACATCGACCTGGACCGGATCGTCGCCGAGCGTCGGCGCATGAACACCTTCGACGATAACCGGCGCCTGCACGCCGAACGCGTGGGCGAGTACGCGGGCGGCCCGGAAGCGCTGCTGTTCGGCCGGGAGGCCGAGAGCGCGGCGGCCGACGGGCCCGGGGCCGGCGGGGCCCGTGCCGACGGGGCCCTGGTCGTCAACCCCGTGGCCGTCACCCCCGGTGCCGACGGGGCCGGCGCCAGCAGCCCCGGCGCCGACGGGACCGGGACTGATCGCGCAGACCGCGAGATCTCCTACAGCTACAACCCCTGGGAGGAGGAGGGCGGACGACCCGTCGGTCCGCCCGCGACCGGGCCGCTGCGCCGCGAGCTCGACCGCTTCCCCTTCGTGCCCGACGACCCGGCGCGACTGGCCCAGGACTGCTACGAGGCGTTCTCGATCCAGGTGGCGGGCCTGGTGCGCCGGCTGAGCGCGATCGGCGGGGACAAGCCCGGCGGCACCGCCCCGGTGCTCGGCGTCTCCGGGGGCCTGGACTCCACCCATGCGCTGCTGGTGTGCGCGCGGGCGATGGACCTGCTGGGCCGGGACCGTTCCGAGATCCTCACCTTCACGATGCCGGGCTTCGCGACCACCGAGCACACCCGCTCCAACGCCGAGGCGCTGTCCCGCGCAGTGGGTGCGAGCTTCGAGACGATCGACATCCGCCCGGCCGCCATCCAGATGCTGCAGGACATGGGCCATCCCTACGGCGGCGGGGAGAAGGTCTACGACGTCACCTTCGAGA
>JAAZLF010000461.1 GCA_012799425.1 Actinomycetales bacterium
CGGCCAGGGGGACGGCCAGGCCGATCGCCCCGGCCCGCTGCGAGGCGAGCGCCCGAGCGCCGGCATGCGGGTGGTAGCTCAGGCGGCTGATCGCGGCGTTGATCCGTTCCCGGGTCGCCTCGGAGATCGCGCGCTTCCCGCTGAGCGCATAGGAGACGGTGCTGAGCGAGACCCCGGCCTCACGCGCGATGTCCGACATGGTCGCCATGGACACGCCTCTCTGCAGGAAGGAATGTGAACGATGAGGAGGAGAAAGATGCCCCCGGAATACGATCCATTGTCCCACCTGCGTGCTCGCTGCGGGGTGCACGGAGCCTTCTTCGGGGCCGATTACAACCCGGAGCAGTGGCCGCCGGAGGTGGTCGCCGAGGACCTCGAGCTGATGGTCCGCGCGCATGTCGACTTCGTGAGCGTGGGCATCTTCTCCTGGGCCTCTCTGGAGCCCGAGCCGGGCCGTTTCGAGACGGCGTGGCTGGATGCCGTTCTCGATGATCTGCACTCGCGCGGTGTCGCCGTGGACCTCGCGGTCCCGGTGGCCTCCCCACCGCCGTGGCTCGGGGTGCAGCATCCCGACTCGCTTCCGCAGACCCGCTCCGGCACGAGGCTGTGGTGGGGCTCGCGCAACCAGTTCGACCCGTCCTCGGCGGCGTATCGTGAGGCCGCGCGTCGCATCACGCGGATGCTCGTGGAGCGGTATGCGGACCATCCGGCTGTGGTGATGTGGCATGTCGGCAACGAATACGGCCAGCTCTCCCATGGTGAGGAGGCCGCGCAGGCGTTCCGTGACTGGCTGCGGGAGCGCTACGGCGACATCGATGCCGTGAACCGGGCGTGGGGCACCAGCGTGTGGTCGCTGGGGATGCGGAGCTTCGAGGACGTGATCCCGCCCAGGGAGGCGCCCTACCTCCTCAACCCTGCGCTCGAGCTGGATTTCGCGCGCTTCTGCTCCGACCAGCTGCTGGAGTGCTATCTCGAGCTCGCCGGGATCATCCGAGGCGCGGCGCCGGAGGCTCTGGTCACCACGAACTTCATGGGGTTCTTCCCGCTGGTGGACTACGGGGCGTGGAGTGAGCACGTCGATGTCCTGGCCGACGACCATTACACCGATCCGGCAGATCCGCGGACGCGGCTGACCGCCTCCCTGACCCACTCCTATCTGCGCACCCTGGCCGGGGGAGACCCGTGGGTGCTGATGGAGCAGGCCGCGGGAGCGGTGAACTGGCGCGAGCACAACGTGCCCAAGACGCACGCGCAGAACCGCCTGGACTCGTGGCGCGCCCACGCGCACGGGGCCGACGTCATCTCGTATTTCCAGTTCCGGCAGGCACCCAGCGGCCCCGAGGTGTTCCATTCGGCGCTGGTGCCCCATGCCGGTCCCGAGACTGCTCGTTTCCAGGCCGTGACGGAGCTGGGTGGGGAGTTGACCGCGAGCCCTCTGGCGGGGGAGGAGCTGGGAAGCTCACGGGTGTTCTTCGTGCACGACTGGGACTCGTGGCGTGCTGCGGTGGGCGCGGGCCGCGTCAGCCGGGCCGTGGACCCGATCGCGCAGAACGAGGTCTTCTACGCACCGTTCTTCCATGCGGGGGAACGGGTGGACATCGGGCCCTCCAGCGCTCTGCTGGCGGAGGCCGCGAGCGAGGGAGCCTCGTTGAAGGATCGCTGCGACGTGATCGTGCTGGCCTCCCAGTTCCTGCTGCGCGGCGAGCTGGTGGCGGTGCTCGAGGAGTTCGCCCGTGAGGGCGGCCAGCTGGTGATCGGCCCCCACAGCGGCATCGTCGATCAGCACGTGCGAGCGCATCTGGGCGGTACCGGCGGCGGACTGCTGGAGCTGGCGGGAGTCTTCCGTGAGGAGCCCTGGCCTCTCGCTGCTGCGCTGCCGATCCGGAACGGTGCGGGGGAGCAGGGCAGGGTGGAGGAATTCGTCGAGGTCCTCCGCTCCACCACCGCGCAGCCGCTGTGGTCCGTCAGCGAGGGTCCGTTGCAGGGCAGGCCGGTGGCCACCCACCGAGCGCTGGGCCGTGGTGCCATCTGGTATCTCGGCGGGCTGCTGGAGGACGGCATCCTGGCGGAGGTGATCGGCGCGGCGGCGGCCGCTGCAGGCATCGGGCTCGATCCGCTGCCCGCGCAGGTGGAGCTGATCCGGCGCGGCGGTGCGACGGTCGTCCTGAACCACGGCAGTGTCCCGGCCCGGCTGTCCCTGCACGGTCGAATGATCGATGTGCCGGGGGAGGATCTCGTGATCCTCCCGTCCTGAAAGAGGACGAGCGGCCCCGGTGAGGGAGGCCGCACGAGGGTCGCATGGCCGTGCTCCCGCTGGTGAAAGCAGTCACGGATCAGCGCGTTACTGGAGGGTCAACAGCGGCCGGTCGCTTAGGCTTCTGGACGAAAACGGCATAGCGCGAGACGACAGAGACGGACGGTCCAGGTGGCTGAGGACAGCAACAACACGGGAGACCGCGGCCACGGCGACAGGAGCCGGAGCGGCCAGCGGCGCGACGAGCGGTCGACGAGACCTTATTCCCGCCCGTCGTCGGGCGATGACCGCGGCCGTCCGCGGACCGGCGGTGCACGTGGACAGGGCGGCGTGCGCCGCGAGGACCGCGGATCGTCCTGGTCCCAGCAGCCTCGCCGCTACGAGGAGTCCGGTGCCCCCCGCAGAGGGCGGGACGATGGCCGTCCCCGCCGCCCGCGCACCGGCGAGCGGCCCGACGATCAGGGCCGTCGCGACGACCGCCCGTGGGAGAGGCGGGACCGCAAGGACTTCCGCTCCCGTGACGATCGTGGTTCACGGCAGCGCGATGACCGTGGGTCCCGTCCGCGTGAGGATCGTGAGTTCCGTCCGCGTGAGGACCGTCCCGGCGGACGACCGGATTCCCGTGGCCGCAGTGAGGGCCGTCCGTGGGAGAAGCGGGATCGCAAGGACTTCCGTTCCCGTGACGACCGTGCCCGTCGGGACGAGCGCCCACGCCGCGAGGATCGCCCCCGCCGCGAGGACCAGCGCACTGCACGACCCGGCCAGGAGGCGCGCGCGGATCGGCCGATCGAGCCCCGCGTGCCGGAGGGCATCACGGGCCGCGAGCTGGACAAGGATGTGCAGGCCGAGCTGCGGGGCCTGAGCAAGGAGACCGCGGAGCGCGTCGCGCGCCACATGGTGGCCGCGCACCTCCTCGAGGACTCGGACAACGAGACCGCACAGGCGCACGCCCGTTTCGCGGCTCGTCTCGGCGGCCGCGTCGGCGCCGTGCGCGAGATCCACGGCATCATCGCCTATCGCGCCGGTGACTTCCGCACCGCCTCCCGCGAGCTGCGCACCTCGATGCGGATCACCGGACGCACCGACGTGCTGCCGATGATCGCTGACTCGGAGCGCGGCCTGGGCCGCCCCGAGCGCGCGCTGGACATCGCCTCCTCGGAGGATGCCTCCGACCTCGGTGTCGACGCGGCGATCGAGCTCATCATCGTCGTCGCCGGCGCCTACGCGGACACCGGCGATATCGAGACCGCGCTGCGTACGCTCGAGATCCCCGCGCTGCGGCACAAGGTGGACGGTCGCTGGCAGGTGCGCCTCTGGGTCGCTTACGCCGATCTCCTGGAGCGCGCGGGCCGGCCGGACGAGTCGAAGCGCTGGATCGCTCTGGCCGCCGACGCCGACACCGAGGGCCTCACCGATGCCGCCGAGCGTCTGGGACGCCCGGCACCGCAGCCTCAGGACGAGCCGGCCTGGGCTGACGACGAGGAGATCTCCGTCCTCGACGCCTATGATCCCGACGCCGACGCCGACGCCGACGCCGACGCCGACGCCGACGCCGACGCCGACACTGACGCTGAGGCCGACGAGCAGGCGGATGACGAGTCCGGCGACCCCGACACGGCCGTCGAGCAGCGCGAGGAGCTGCACGAGACCGAGGAGTCGGCATGATCCGTCGACCCGATCCCTCGCTCCTGGACCTGTACGATGCGCTGCTGCTGGACCTCGACGGCACGCTGATGCACGGCGCCCAGCCGATCCCGCACGCCCCCGAGGCGGTCGAGATCGCGCGTGCCGCCGGCAGCACCGTCGTCTTCGCCACCAACAACGCCTCACGCACCCCGCAGCAGGCCGCCGATCACCTCGCCGTGGTGGGGGTCGACGCGCGACCCGAGGAGTTCGTGACCTCGCCGCAGGTGGCGTCCCGGCTCCTCGCGGACCGTCTCGAGCCCGGTGCGAAGGTGCTGATCGTCGGCGGTCCCAGCCTCGCCGCGCAGATCCGCGAGGTCGGTCTCGACCCTGTGGAGCAGGACAGCCAGGACGTCGTCGCCGTGGTCCAGGGGTGGTCTCCGGACCTGAACTGGTCGCTGCTGGCCGAGGGGGCCTACGCGATCCGCCGCGGCGCCTACTGGATGGCCACCAACATCGACGCCACCCTCCCCACCGAGCGCGGCCTCGCCCCCGGCAACGGCTCCATGGTCGCGGTGCTGCGGCACGCCACCGGCGCACGGCCGGCCGTGGCAGGCAAACCCGAGCCCGGCATGTTCGAGGTCGCCGCGAAGGAGAACGGTGCCCGCCGACCGCTCATCATCGGCGACCGCCTCGACACCGACATCGAAGGCGCCGTGCGCGCCGGGATGGACTCCCTGCTGGTGCTCACCGGAGTGGACGGCATCGAGTCGGCGCTGCGCGCGGACCCCGTGCGTCGGCCCACCTTCATCATGCCCGACCTCGCGCAGATCTCTGCCCCCTTCGCACTGCCCGTCGTCGACGGGCACGCTGCCCGCTGCGGGAGCGTCAGCGCGATCTGGCGCGACGGGGACATCGAGGTCACCAGCGCGGTCGAGGACCCGCGCGTGCTGCGGGCCGTGCTCGCACTGCTGGCCGTGCACAGCGCCGAGAGCGCCTGGGAGGGCCAGCTCCGCGACCGGGACGGCAACGTCCTGCAGCCCACCGACCGGTGAGCGGCGACCGGTTCGACGTCGCGCTGCTCGCAGCCGGCCTCGCCCGGTCCCGCAGCCACGCCCGACGCATCATCGAGGAGGGCCGCGCCCGCCTGGACGGCAGGCCGGTGTCGCGCCCCGCAGCACCGGTCCCGCCCGGCGCCGAGCTCGCCGTCGTGGGTGTCCCCGACGGCGTCGAGTACGCCTCCCGCGCCGCGCACAAGCTTCTCAGCGCCCTCGACGCGCTCGCGCTGGACCCCGCGGGCCTGCGCTGCCTGGATGCCGGAGCCTCCACGGGCGGTTTCACCGATGTCCTGCTGCGCCGCGGCGCGGTGTCGGTGGTCGCCGTCGACATCGGCCATGATCAGCTGGCCGCCCACGTGCGTGAGGATTCTCGCGTCACCGTCCGCGACGGCACCAGCGTGCGGGACCTGGCTCCGCAGTTGCTGGGGGGCCGCGTCGACCTGGTCGTCGCCGACCTCTCATTCATCTCCCTGCGCACCGTGCTGCCCGCTCTGGCATCGGTGGCACGGCCCGGGGGAGAACTGCTGCTGATGGTGAAACCGCAGTTCGAGGTGGGCAGAGGAGCCCTTCCCAAGTCGGGAGTGGTCTCCGATCCTGCCGATCGCGTGCGTGCGGTGCGGGAGGTCGCGGAGGCCGCCGCACGGGCAGGGCTGCAGACCGCCGCCGTCGGGCCCAGCGCCCTGCCGGGCCAGGACGGCAACCGCGAGTACTTCCTGCATCTGCGACCGCACGGCACGGCGTTCGTGCTGGACGCCGAGGCCTGTGACATGATCGTGTCGGCCGTGAGCGGGAACCGACCGCGGCGTCGCCGCGACCAGCACACCAGCAAGGAGGACTGACCAGGATGCGACGGTTCCTCCTGTACGTCCACACGGGCCGACGAGCCGCGCTGCGCGCGATGGTCTCCGTGCTCGAGGAGCTCCGGGTGCGCGGTGTCCGCGCCATCGTCGTCGACCAGCAGGTCGAGGAGATCCTCGCACTGCCCGAGGACATGGCTCCGCCGAAGCTGCTGACCTTCCTCACCAACGGCGCCGTCGACGTGCGCGACGCCGTCTCTGCGGCGGACTCGGTCGAGTTGGGGATCGTGCTCGGCGGCGACGGCACCATCCTGCGCGCCCTCGAGGCGGTGCGCGAGGCGGACATCCCCGTGCACGGCGTGAACCTCGGGCACGTCGGCTTCCTCGCCGAGAGCGAGGTCGAGGACCTCTCGATCACCGTCGCCCGTCTGCTGGACGGCGACTACGACATCGAGAAGCGCTCCACCCTCGACATCGCGGTGCTCGACGCGGACGACGCCCCCGTCTCCCACCACTGGGCGCTGAACGAGGCCTCCCTCGAGAAGGCCGATCGGCAGAAGATGATCAACGTGGCCATCGAGATCGACGGCCGGCCGGTCTCGTCCTTCGGGGCCGACGGCGTGCTGCTGTCCACCTCCACCGGGTCGACCGCCTACGCCTTCAGCGCAGGCGGCCCCGTGATCTGGCCCGAGGTCGACGCGATGATGCTGATCCCCCTGGCGGCCCATGCCCTGTTCGCCCGCCCGCTGGTGCTGGGCCGCTCCTCCGAGGCGGCGATCGAGATGACCCTCGACAACCGCGAGGACGGCATCCTCACGCTCGACGGCCGCCGCACCGAGGAGATCACCGCCGGGATGCGCATCGAGGCACGGCTGTCCGGGCGCTCCGTGCGCCTGGCCCGGCTCGCCCCGACGCCCTTCGCGGACCGCCTCGTCGAGAAGTTCCAGCTGCCGGTGGTGGGCTGGCGCGGTCGCAGCCCGCGCACCCGCTGAGGGCAGGAGGCCGCCATGCTGTCCACCCTGCGCATCCGCCACATCGGCGTGATCGACGACGCCATGCTCGAGTTCGGTCCGGGGTTCACCGCCCTGACCGGTGAGACCGGTGCGGGCAAGACCATGATCGTCACAGGCCTGACCATGCTGCTCGGCGGCCGGCTGGACCGAGGCCGCACCCGCGACTCCAGCACGGTCGACGGCACGCTCTCCCTCACCGGCCACACCGAGCTCGCCTCCGCACTGGACGAGCTCGGCGCCGATGAGGATGACGGGGAGGTCCTCGTGGTCCGCCGGGTCACCCGCGACGGGCGCTCCCGCGCCCAGATCGGCGGCGTCCCGGTCCCGATCGGCACCCTGGCTCGTCTGGTCGGCACCGCCGTGACCGTCCACGGCCAGTCCGATCAGCAGCGGCTGCGGGACCCCGAGGCGCAGCGCGAGGCGCTGGACCGCTTCGCCGCCGCCGAGATCGGGCCACTGCTGGAGCGTCATCGCACGATCTGGCGCGAGCGCTCCACTCTCACCGACCGCGTGGCGGAGCTCGATGAGCTGCTCGGCGAACGGGACCGCCAGGGCACGGCACTGCGTGAGGCCCTCGAACGGCTCGAGACGTCCGATCCGCAGGAGGACGAGGACGAGGCGCTGCGCGCGGAGATCGAGCGTCTCGGCAACGCCGAGGAGCTGCGGGGCGCCGCCGGCCAGGCCGCACTGGCCCTGGTCGGCGATGACGACGGGCCGGTCGCCGGTCCGCTGGTGGCTCTCGCCGCCGAGACGCTGGGCCGTGCGGCCCGTACCGACGCGACCCTGACCCCGCTGGTGGAGAGACTGGACGCGGTGCGGCTGGAGCTCTCCGACGTCTCCGCCGAGGTCTCGCGCTACGCCGACAGCATCGATGCCTCCCCGAGCAGGATCGAGGAGGCCAACGAGCGCCTGCACGAGCTGACCCTCCTGGTGCGGGATCTCGGAGGCCTGCTCGCCGGCCCCGACGGCCCGGCCGAGGACATCACCACGCTGCTGGGCACCTCCCGCACCGCGGCCGTCGCGCTGGATCGCTACGAGGGCGCGGAGCAGGAACGTGCCGAGGCCGCTGAGCGGCTCACGGCCCTCGAGGAGCAGCTCTCCGAGGCCGCCGAGGCGCTCAGCGCGGCCCGGGACGCCGCGGCCTCCTCCCTCTCCGAAGCGGTGCAGCAGGAGCTGCGCCACCTCGAGATGCCCGATGCGGACATCCGCGTCGACGTCACCGAGCAGGCCCACCGCTCCCACGGCCGCGATGCCGTCGCGATCCTGATGGCCCCGCATCCCGGCGCCGCTCACCTCCCTGTGGGCCAGGCCGCCTCCGGCGGCGAGCTCTCCCGCGTGATGCTCGCCCTCGAGGTGGCCCTGTCCTCCTCCCGCAACGACCGCTCCGCCGCCCCGGTGTTCGTGTTCGACGAGATCGACGCCGGGATCGGCGGGCGCGCCGCGCTCGCGGTCGGTCAGCGCCTGGCCCGCCTGGCCCGCCACGCCCAGGTCATCGTGGTCACCCACCTGCCACAGGTCGCCGCCCATGCCGGGACACATCTGCAGATCGTGAAGTCCTCCTCCGAGGGGACCACCAGTTCCACGGTCGAGAACCTCGACCGGCCCGCCCGGATCCGCGAGCTGGCGCGGATGCTCGCCGGCGACGACGCCTCCGACGTCGCTCTCGCCCACGCCGAGGAGCTCCTCGACGATGCCCGCGACTCCTCCGTCGCACCCGGGCATCCCGCTCGGGACGATCGATGAGCGGCTCGAGGAGCGTCACCGGGACCGCCCGTCTCGGCAAGCGCACCAAGGACCTCACCACACGGCTCCAGCCCGGCGACATCGCGATCATCGACCACGAGGACATCGACCGAGTCGCCGCCGAGGCACTGGTCGAACGGGAGCCCGGAGCCGTGCTCAACGTCTCCGCCTCCACCTCCGGGCGATACCCGAACGCCGGCCCGAGGATCCTGATCGACGCGGGCATCGTGCTGATCGACAGCCTGGGGGACTCGGTCTTCGAGGGCGTCCGCGACGGCGAGACGATCACCGTCGTCGGCGGCGAGGTGTTGATCCAGGAAGTCGCCATCGCCCACGGCACCCGACAGGACGACGAGAGCGTGAGCGCCTCCCTCGAGATCGCGCGGGAGGGACTGTCCGAGCAGCTCGAGCTGTTCGCCCAGAACACGATGGAGTACATGCTGCGCGAGCGGGATCTGCTGCTGGACGGCATCGGCTCGCCCGAGGTGCGCACCCGCATGGACGGGCGCCCGGTGCTGATCGTGGTGCGCGGCTACCACTACAAGGAGGATCTCGCGACCCTCAAGCCCTTCCTCCGCGAGAACCGCCCCATCATCATCGGTGTCGACGGCGGTGCCGATGCGGTGATCGAGGCGGGCTTCCACCCCGACATGATCATCGGCGACATGGACTCCGTCTCCGATCGCGCGCTGCGCAGCGGCTCCGAGCTCGTCGTCCACGCCTACCGCGACGGTCGCGCGCCCGGCATGGAGCGACTCGCGACGCTCGGCCTGGAGAAGGACGCGGTCGCCTTCCCCGCCTCCGGCACCAGCGAGGACATCGCCATGCTGCTGGCCGATGAGAAGGGCGCTTCGGTGATCGTGGCCGTGGGCACCCACGGCACGCTCGAGGAGTTCCTGGACAAGGGGCGCGCAGGGATGAGCTCGACCTTCCTGACCCGACTGCGCATCGGGTCGAAGCTGGTGGACGCCAAGGGCGTCTCCCGCCTGTACCGTCAGAGGATCTCCACCTTCCAGCTCGTGCTGCTCGCACTGGCGGGGCTCGCCGCTCTGGCCGTCGCCCTCTGGGCGACGCCCGGCGGGCAGGCGCTGGTGCAGATCCTCGGCGCCCGCCTGGATGGGATCCTGTCCTGGTTCACCTTGCTGTTCTCACCCCGGGCCACCGGGTCGTAGGAGGGTCTCGACCCCGTGATCGATTTCCGTTACCACCTCGTCTCGCTGATCTCCGTGTTCCTGGCTCTGGCCGTGGGCATCGTGCTCGGCGCCGGTCCGCTGCGCGAGAACCTCGGCGACCAGCTCGCCGGCCAGGTCGAGCAGCTGCGCACCGAGCAGGAGCAGCTGCGCAGCGAGAAGGAGGAGCTCTCGGCGAAGAACGACCAGATGGCGACCTTCATCGCCGAGCTCGGCCCGGAGCTCGTCTCCGGCACCCTCGAGAGCCGCGACGTCGCCGTGCTCACCGACGACGCCTCCACCCGTCCAGGCATCGAGCGCATCTCGGAGCTGCTGGAACAGGCCGGCGCGGACACCCCGGCCCGGATCGACCTGCTGCCGGCGCTGTGGTCGCCGGACTCCGCCCAGGCCCGCGAAGAGGCCCTCCAGGCTGTTCGGGGCATCGCGCCGGTGGCCCTTCCCGCAGACCCCGACGATGAGCTGACCGACTCCGCGCTGCTGTCGGCGATGATCCCGACACTACTCAGCAACGACGCGGACGCCGAGCTCAGCCCTGAGCTGCGCAGCCAGCTGTGGCAGGTGCTGATCGACCACCAGCTGGTCAGCGTCCAAGGAGAGATCCCCACCGCGGTCGACAGCGTGATCTACGCGAGCGCCGCTCCCGAGGAGCTCGCCGACGAGAACGAGGACGAGCTGGTCGCGACCGAGCGCGCGCAGGGTCTTCTCGCCTCGCAGACGAGCCTGCTCGGCGAGCTCGCACGCAGCGGTGCGCCCGCCGTGGTCTCCGCCTCGACCCCGGACAACGACGCCTCCACCGGCGTGCTGCGCACCGTGCGCGGGGACGAGGGCTTCGACGCGCTGTCGACCACGGACCGGCTCCAGGAGCCCGACGGCCCGCTGCTGTCGGTCCTCGCCCTGATCGAGCAGACCCGTGGCGGCAGCGGTGCGTACGGCACGACGGGGGATGCGGAGGAACGGCTGCCCGCACTGCCCGAGACGCTGGGCCTCGAGGAGCAGGCAGGTGACGCGGGCGGCGCGCCGCAGCCCTCCGACAGCGGGGGAGAGGGATGATCCGCGCACTGGCTTCGGAGCTGCGCCGCACCAACTTCTCCGGCCGCAGCGTCAGCCTCGCCGAGGGTGCGCTGGTGGTGGCCGGCACTGTCGCCCTGTCCGCCCGCACAGGACGGGTCGGGGATCCCCTCGCCCTTGCCGGCATCGGTGCTCTGGGGTTGATCGACGACCTGCTCGAGCCGCGACTGCGCCGTGCCGGCCGCCCCGTCTCCAAGGGACTGCGGGGGCACCTCGGCGCGCTCCGCACCGGTCACCTGACCACGGGCGCCGCCAAAGCGCTCGGGATCCCGCTGCTCTCCCTCGCCGGTGCCGCGGCGGGACCCTCCCCCCGTGCCGGGGCGATGGTGCTCGTGGACGGAGCGCTGGTCGCCGGCAGCGCGAACCTCGCCAACCTGCTCGACCTGCGGCCCGGCCGTGCGCTCAAGGTCGCGCTGCCCTCGGCCGCGCTGCTGATGCTCGCACCCGCGACCTCGGCACGGGCCGAGTCCGGGAACCGGCTGGCCGCGGCGGCGCTGATCCCGTCCCTCGCGGCGCTGCCCGCGGATCTGCGCGAGCACGGCATGCTCGGCGACGCGGGAGCGAACGTGCTGGGCGCCGCCGTGGGCGGCGCTGCGACGCGCCTGCTGCCCGCCGGAGCGAGGATCACTCTGCTGGCAGGCGTGGTCGCACTCACCCTCGCCAGCGAGAAGATCAGCTTCAGCACCGTCATCGACTCGACGCCGTCGTTGCGCGCGCTCGACCGGCTGGGACGGCGACCCGCCCCGGCCCGGCAGGCATCGCAGGACGCCAGGACACAGGAGCGGCGATGAGCGCGGGTTCTGCTGGCTCCCCCCGGCCACGCAGCAGCAGGCGCGGCGGAATCGCCGGTTCCGTGCTGCGCGGCGCCGGAGTGATCCTTCTGGTGACCGTCTTCGCGCGTATCGCCGGGTTCGTGCGCTACCTGGTGTTCGGCGCGAGCGTCGGCGCGGGGGACGTGGGCACGGTCTACACCACGGCGAACATGCTCCCCAACGTGCTGTTCGAGATCGCCGCCGGGGGAGTGCTCGCGGCCGTGGTGGTGCCGCTGATCGCCGGGCTCGTGCCGGAGGGCGATCCGGAGGACCACGTCGTCTCGCAGGAGACGGTGGACCCGCAGCAGGTCCAGGATCTGCGGGCCGCAGGGCAGGGGCGCACCCCGGTCGAGGGCGCCGTTCTCGCCGACCGCATCATCTCCGCCCTGCTGACCTGGACCCTGCTGGGGACCGGCCTGCTCATGGCGGGGGTGATGGTGTTCGCCGGGCCGCTCGCCCAGCTCCTGCTCGCCGCGCAGACCCCGGGGGCCGCCGGCGTGCCGCTGGGAGCGTCCCTGCTGCGCATCTTCGCCGTCCAGCTGCCGCTGTACGGGCTGTCGGTGGTGCTCGCCGCCTACCTCCAGGCACGCAAGCGATTCCTGTGGCCTGCGATGATGCCGCTGCTGTCCTCGCTGACGGTGATGATCGCCTACCGGGTGTATGCGCATCTGGTGCCGCCGGTGGCCACAGCCACCACCATCGACCACTCCGCGGTGTGGTGGCTCGGCTGGGGCACCACCGGCGGGGTCGCCATGATGGCGCTGCCCGTGGTGATCGTCGCTCTCCGCTCCGGGCTGCGCCTGCGCCCTGTCCTGCGCATGCCCGCCGGATATGGGAGGCGCGCGCTGGCCCTCGGCGGTGCCGGGCTCGGTGCCGTCGGCGCCCAGCAGCTCGTCCTGGCCCTGGTGATGCTGCTGGCGATGCGGGCCGGAGGCGTGGGCACCCTGCCGGTGTTCCAATATGCCCAGGCGCTGTACCTGCTTCCCTACGCGGTGCTGGTGGTGCCGCTGGTGACCTCCGTGTTCCCGCACCTGTCCGAGCTGCGCCTGGTCGGCGACCGCGCCGGATTCGCGAAGATCGCCGCGGCCTCGGTGCGCACGGTCATGGCGGTCTCCGTCGTCGGCGCCTCGGCGCTGCTGGCCGCCGGTCCGGCGCTTGAGCAGTTCTTCCGGCAGATCGACCGTTCCGGTGCGAGCGGCGTCGGCGCCACCACCGGCGGGCTCGCGCTGGGCCTGGTGGGCTTCGCCGTGGCCACCCAGTGCACCCGCATCCTCGCCGCCGCCCTGCGCGCCCGCGACGCGCTCCTGGTCGGCTCGGTCGGATGGGTCATCGCCGGCACGATCATCCTGATCATCGTGCTGCCCAGCCCCGAACGCTCGGCGGCGGAGGCGTCCACCGCCTTCGGCCTGTCGATGGCCGCGGGCATGGCGCTGGCCGGGCTCGTGGGGCTGGCACGGATCGCTGACGTGCTCGAGCACGGCGGGCACCTGGCTCCGGTGCGTCGCACCGCACTGTTCGTCCCGGTCGCGCTGCTGGGCGGGGGCGTCCCCGGGCTGCTGCTGGGCAGGCAGCTGGTGACCACCGAGGCGGGGGCCACCGGTTCGGTGCTGCTCGGCCTCCTCTGCGGTCTGGTCGCCGCCGCGCTCTCCGCGGTGCTGATGGCCGCCGCCGATCCCGAGCTGTCCCGCCGCGCGCTGCGGAGGGTCCGCGCCGGCCGCCACGGCGCGGTGGAGACCGCCTCATGAGGGTCCTGCTGGTGCGACCCACGGCCAGCGGCGGCCTGGCCGCGCACGTCGACCAGGAGCACGCCCTGCTGGCAGCGGCCGGCAGGGAGGTGTCCGAGGCGCCTGTGAGGATCCGCGAGCGTCCGGACCCGGTCGAGGACCTGCGCACCGTCCGCACCCTGCGCCGGATGCTGCGCACCAGCGACGCCCCGCTCGCGCTCCACGCGCACGGCCTGCGCGCCGGAGCGCTCGCCGCCGCCGCGATGCCCGGCCACCGTCGTCATCGGCTCGTGGTCACCCTCCACAACCGCACCGTCGGCTCCCCGGTCGCGCGCGCCGTGGGCGCGATGCTCCTGCGGCTGC
>JAAZLF010000462.1 GCA_012799425.1 Actinomycetales bacterium
CGATGGAGGCCATCGAGGCCGCGTACACGGCGCCCAGGTATCCACACCCGATGATGCTGATTCTCATGGGGGCGAGCTTACAAGGACTCCCGGCGGCGGAGCCGGTGAGACAGGGTGGCGGAGGGCACGCTCCGCGGGTTCTTGCCGCCGGCCGCTGACGCCCCAGGGGAACGTTCGATGAATCATGAGCGAATCGCCGTCGAACGCACGGCGACGAATGCCTGACGCCCCCTTGTGCGAGGTAGTCTGTGCGAGGCTCAACGGCGGGTCGTCCATCCGCCACGAGAGCTCGTGCCCCGGCGCTCTCCTCCGGGGTGCCACGGCAGAGACGTCGATCGACTCCGCGTCGCCCCGGCAGGGAGTCGCGCGGGGACCTGCCCCGTCGTTCATCGGGAGAACGTGTGCTGAACAAGCTCAAGAAGATCGCGAAGGACCTCCTCGCGATCACCTGGATCCGCCGTACCTACGAGGTCGTCAATCGCACTTTCCTCGAGTCCTTCGGGTCCAGTCGCGTCCTCACGCACGTGTTCTTCACCGGGAACTTCCTCGCCTTCAACCGCGAGCAGTCCGCTGTCCTGCGCGGGCGGCGGAACTATTACCGCAACAAGAACACGGCACGCGCCACGCACGTCGAGCTGCGGCGCAACGTGCACCGCCTGGAGAAGGGCCTGACGATGCGCCCGCGCCGGGACGTCTTCGCCCGGGACTACATCACCGAGACGATCGAGTTCTACGAGGCGGCCGTCCGCCAGGAGTGCGGTGCCCCCGGCACCATCGACCAGCCGGAGCTGGATTGGGCGCACGACGTCCTCAGCGAGTACTTCGCGGTCTCCGCGCGCACGGACAGGACCGTGGAGGCCGCACGCGCACGCTTCGAGGCGGCCCCCTACGATGCCGAGCCCACGGGCAAGATCCCCCACCCCAAGGAGCAGCTCAGCGATCTGGGGTACGAGGACCTCGAGAAGCTCGTGCTCCAGCGACGCAGCGTGCGCTGGTACGAGCAGCGCCCGGTCGAGCGGGAGCTGATCGACAAGGCCCTGCTGCTGGCTCGCCAGGCTCCGACCGCCTGCAACCGCATCCCCTACGAGTTCCGTGTCTACGACGACCCGGAGCTGGCCCGCGAGATCGCTCAGATCCCGTTCGGGACCGCCGGCTACGCCGAGAACATCCCTGCCCTCGCCGTGGTCGTGGGCAAGCTCGAGTCGTACTTCAGCCCCCGCGACCGCCATGCGATCTACGTCGACGGCTCGCTCGCCTCGATGCAGTTCATCCTCGCCCTGGAGACCCTGGGGCTCAGCTCGACCGTCATCAACTGGCCGGACTTCGAGCCCCTCGAGGCGAAGATGCAGCGCCGCCTGAGACTCGACACCAGCGACCGCGTCATCATGCTCATCGGCTTCGGATATGCCCATGAGGAGGGCCTGGTGCCCTACTCGGCGAAGAAGGACCTCGACACCTTCCGCCGCTACAACGACTGACATGGAAGACCAGGAGGACGTGCCCGCCGACGAGGCGCTCGCACAGGGCGGAGACCCGGCGGGCCGCGCACCGGGGAAGAAGAAGCGCTCCCCGGCGATGCGCGCCCTGCGCTGGATCGTCACGCTCGCCGTCGTCGGAGTGGTCGGCTGGCTTTTCGCCCGCTCCCTGGCCGCGAACTGGGAACAGGTCCGCGAGCAGCATCTCGGCTTCTCCTGGTGGTGGGTGCCGGCCACCGCGTGCTTCGCCGGCGCCGTCGCGATGACCGGGATCGCCTGGGGCCGCATCATCCGCTGGCTCGATCCGTCCGCGCACGTCCCCGCCCGCGAGGCGATCGCGGTGCAGTCCCTGTCCTGGGTGCTCAAGTACATCCCGGGGCAGATCGGCTCGGTCACCAATAAGGTGCTCTGGGCGGGCCGCAAGGGCATCAGCCGCACCCTGGTGCTGATCAGCTTCC
>JAAZLF010000463.1 GCA_012799425.1 Actinomycetales bacterium
CTGGGCCTGGCTCACCTGGGTGCCGAGGTCGACCCCGCAGGAGGTGAGCGCTGAGAGCCTCCTGCCCTGCACGGACCCTGAGACACCGCTTCGACGACCGCTGAGAAGGAGTTCCCATGTCCCCGCACGACCTCACCCGACGCACCTCCCTGCGACTGGCCGCGACCGGCACCGCCGGCCTCGCCGTCGCAGGCCTGGCCTCCCTGGCCCCGGCGACCGCCGACGGGGGCGCCTCCCCCGCCGGACGTCCCGCGCCGCAGCCCGGCGCAGGGCTCCGCCCCGGCGGCATCGCCCACGTCGCGGTCACGGCCACCACGCTGTGGGTCGATCCGCGCACCGACCGCCCCGGCATCGACGACCCCTCCCTCGGCAATCCCGTGGACCTCGACGCCTGGAACGCAAACATGCAGGACACCGAGACCCGCCGCTGGCTCACCGGGATGCTCGAGTCCCAGGCGGTGCTCGGCAGCGAGGTGATCGTCGACGAGATCGACGGGGAGTGGGCACATGTGGTGGTCACCGCGCAGGGCACCCCGCGCGATCCGCGCGGCTACCCCGGCTGGGTGCCCACCGTGCACCTGGTGGCCGACGAGGGCTTCGCCCGCCGCGCCACCACGGCCCCGACGGCGACGGTCACGGCCCTGACCAGCACCCTCACCGGCACGCCGTCCGGGAACCATCCCGCGATCGACGTCTCCTTCAACACCATGCTGCCGGTGCTGAGCCGTACCGGCAGATCCGTGCGCGTGGCCGTGCCGGGCTCGCGCCCGATGCACCTGCCCGCCCGCGATGTGGTGGTGCGGCAGCAGGGAGAGCAGCCGCCGCTGCCCACGGCGGACGACATCATCGCTACCGGCGAGCGGTTCCTGGGCCTGCGCTACCTGTGGGCCGGTGTCAGCGCCTACGGCTTCGACTGCTCCGGATTCACGTACACGCTGCTGCGCCACCACGGGATCAGCATCGACCGCGATGCCGGGGACCAGATGCGCCACTCCGGTCTCGCCCCGGTGGAGCGCGAGGATCTGCAGCGCGGCGACCTGGTGTTCTTCGCGACCGAACCGGGCGGCGACTCGATCCGTCACGTCGCCCTGTTCGTGGGCGACGACCTGATCATGCAGGCCCCGAACGCCTCCCGCAGCGTCGAGATCATGTCCCTGACCGAGTACGACCCGATCGGTGAGTACGCGGGGGCGCGGCGCGCCGTCCTGGCGAGCTGAGCCGGGCCTGGCCGGGCGAGGCCGCGCAGAGCAGTGCCGGGCCGGGCGCGGTGGGGCCGGGTGCGGTGGGGCCGGGTGCGGTGGGGCCGGACAGGGCCGGGCTGTACCGCGCAGGGCCAGGCCGGGCCCCACGCGGCTGATGGTCAGGTACTGGCGCAGGGGCGATGAGTACGGCTATATGACCGTACGTATCGCTGTGACGCCAGTACCCGACCATCAGCCTGGCCGGCCGGGCCACGTCAGGCCGGCAGCCGGGCCTGATCAGGCCAGCAGTCGTGCCAGCCGCGCGGCGGGCGGGATCAGTCGACGATGAGGTTGTAGCGGAACGGGTGGTAGTGGCACAGGCGTGCAGCCCGGGCGGCAGCGCTGCTCACGCCGTGAGGTCCCCGCACAGCTCCCGCACCAGGTCCCGGATCCGCTGATCCGCCTCGTCCTGGGCGAGGCCGCCGGTCATCACGGCGAGCACACGCAGGTCAGGGTCCGCGGGTTCGCCGAGGTGGGCGACGTCGTGCCGGTAGCCGTCCACCCAGCCGGACTTCGAGCCCCAGGGGACGTCACTGCGCAGCGCGGTGGCGATGACCGGGATCCGCTGAGCACCCAGCGCCTCCCGGGCGAGGGCGGCACCCGGCCCCGGCCGGACCGCGTGGAGCATGGTCGTGGCGAGATCCGCGGCGCTGGTCTCGTTGGTCAGGCCCTGCGCGAGGGCGGCGCCGTCGCCGATCAGCCGTTCCATCCGGGTCGCGCGAAGGCCCAGCGAGTCGATCAGCGCGGCGATGGCGGGTAGGCCGATCAGCTCGGCGATCTGGTTCGTGGCCTCGTTGCTCGAGCGGTCGATCATCCGCACCAGCAGCTCCCGCACGGGGACGGCGGTGCCCTCGGCGGGGTGGCTCGCCTCCAGGTGGTCACCGCCCAGGGTGAAGGGGGCGCCGTCGATACCGGTGAAGGTGCGCGCGGCGGGCACCTCGGCCATCACATCGAGCCTGCCCTCGTCGGCGGCGCGCAGCGCTGCCAGCAGCACGTGGAGCTTGATCGTGCTCGCGGCGTAGAAGGGCAGATCCGGCGCATGGGCGGAGAGGACGGTGCCCTGCGCATCGAGCAGGCAGTGCGCGAGGCGCACGTCAGCGGGCGGGGCGGCGGTGGGCAGGGTCATGGATCGACCCTACGCGCGGGTGGCCGCCGGGTGGCCGCCCCGATGCAGTCGATGGTCAGGTACTGGCGCCTGCGCGATGTGTACGGATATATCGCCGTACGGATCGCTGTGACGCCAGCACCCAACCATCGCAGCCAGGCCGGACGGGACCGGGCGCAGCCAGGCCGGGCGGGACCGGGCCAGGTCGGACCGGGCCGGGCGGGGCCGGCCAGGGCTCAGGCGCCCTGGTGCCCGGCGAACTCGTCCGGGTTCGGGCCGCGGCGGCCCGCCGTGCCCTTGTCGAGGGCGGAGATCTGCGCGATCTCGTCCTCGGTGAGGGTGAGGTCGAGGGAGGCGAAGTTGGAGATGATCCGCTCGGGGGTGACGGACTTGGGGATCACCACGTTGCCGAGCGCCAGGTTCCAGGCGATCAGAACCTGGGCCGGAGAGGCGCCGTGGGCCTCGGCGATCCGAGTGACCACCGGGTCCTCGAGCTCGCCGCCGCCCTGGCCGAGCGGCGACCAGGACTGGGTGACGATGCCCTTGGCGGCATGGAACTCACGCAGCTCGGGCTGGGTGATGTAGGGGTGCAGCTCGATCTGGTTCAGCACGGGCAGCACGCCGGTCTCGGACTCGAGCGCGATGAGGTCCTCGATGCGGAAGTTCGAGACGCCGATCGAGCGGAGGCGGCCCTGCTCCTGCAGCTCGATGAGCGCCTTCCAGGTGTCCACCGCGAGGCCCTTGGAGGGGGCGGGCCAGTGGATCAGGTAGAGGTCGAGCTCCTCGAGGCCGAGGTCCTCCATGGTCGCGTCGAAGGAGGCGAGGGTCGCGTCGCGGCCCTGGTCCTGGTTGGGGACCTTGGAGGTCACGAACACCTCGTCGCGGGCGAGGCCCGCGGCCTTCAGCGCCTGGCCCACGCCGGCCTCGTTGTTGTAGCCGCGGGCGGTGTCCACGTGGCGGTAGCCGGCCTCGAGGGCCTTGACCACCACGTCGGCGGCGACCTCGTTCTCGACCTGCCACACGCCGTAGCCCAGCTGCGGGATCGAGCGGCCGTCGCGGAAGTCGATGCGGGGAGAGGTGGTCATCATGCTCCTAGATCTCGTGAAGGGCGGCGAGCTGCCGCACGCGTCGGAGGTCTCCAGGCTAGCGCTCTCCCGAGTTCGTGACCAGTGCATCTGCCGGTCGCGGGCGAGGGGAGGCGTCACGCACGGGGTGGCGGGCTCGCCCGGCCGCGGGGGCCTCACGGATGCTCCGCGGCCGTCGAGCGGGAGCTGGCGCCGACTCCCTCGACGCGGTGGGTCACCGCGGACGCGCCGCCGTGGCGGCCTCTCCTCCTCGCTCGTGAGCCCCGATCTCGATGATGCCGTGCGACACGGCATGCACCAGCACCTGGATCCTGTCGCGCACTCCCCACTTGGCGATGACCCTGCCCAGGTTCGCCTTCACCGTGGGTTCGGCAAGATGGAGCTCTGCGGCGATCTCGGCGTTCGACAAGCCCCGCCCGAGGAGCTCCACGATCGATCTCTCCCGCGGTGTCAGCGGTGCCGGGGATGCCGACGGCGCAGGGTCGGTGGCCGTCGGCGAGGCCGTGACCTGACGGATCAGATCCTGGGCGATGTGCGGCGACATGGAGGTGCCGCCCTCGTGCACCTCACGGATCGCCGCGGTCACCTGCGAGGGTTCGCTGTCCTTGACGAGGTATCCCGACGCTCCGGCCCGCAGCGCCTGGACGACCAGCCCCTCCGAGGCGAACGTCGTCACGGCCAGCACACGCACCTCGGGCAGGTCCCGGGTGATCGTGGCGATCGCTTCGATCCCGCCCATCGCCGGCATCCGCAGGTCCATCAGCACGACATCGGGTCGGAGCCTCCGGGCTGCAGCGACCGCCTCGATCCCGTCGGAGGCGTCCCCGACGACCTCCAGCCCGGCCTCCCAGCTGATGAAGGTCCGCAGCGCGTGGCGGATCAGCGCCTCATCGTCGACGATCAGTACTCGAATCTGCCCCGTAATCTGCCCCATCGGCGACATGATACGGCGGCGGCCCCGGCCCAGGCTGCGCCGCGTCTCCCCGCTCGGTGCGTCGACCGTCGCGGTAAAGTCATCCCTGGAGCCCGACGGCGAGTGTCCTGACGCGCGGTGCTCCGCTCCCCCTTCCTACGAGCCGAAGAGGCGCCATGAACGAGCTTGTCCTCGCACTTCACGAGATCCTTCCGCAGGGCCCGCTGCTCGATGAGATCTGCAGGCTGCTCAAGATCTGCAAGTGAGGAGCGCGCCGTCCTGATCCTGCGCGACACCGATCCAGGAAGGGCCGGAGACGGATTCTTCTCCTTGTCCCGGCGCGAGCGGATCCTGCTGCTCATCCTGCTGTGCGGGAGCGTCCTGGTGGACTTCCTGCTGCTCAGCACGGCGCCCACGGGCTCGTCGAGCGATGTCGTCGCCGTCCTCGCGCCCGTCATCGCGGCAGGCATCTTCACGCTCTCCCCGCCGGCGGGTGCCCTCTCGCTCCTGACGGTGTCGCTCGCTCAGACCTTCGACGGCGACAGCGGGAGCGAGACGCTGATGCTGGCCCTCGCCGCAGGGCTGGTCACCTATACGAGTCCGCGATGGTTCTCCGCGGCCTACGTCCTCGCCGGCGCGCTCCTCATCTCGCTGGCCGCGGCACGCTCCGGCTCTCTGACCGCTGCCGCCGTGCCGGCCCTGCTCGCGATCGGCCTCGCCTCGGCCCTCATCGGGCGAGCGCTTCGCCGCGCTCAGCAGCGGTCAGCGGCTCAGGCGGCGCACATCGCGCGCATCACCGAGGAGCGCGAGAAGTCCCTGCGGACGCGGGAGGGCGAGATCGCGGCCGAGCGCAGCCGCATCGCCGACGAGCTGCATGACATCATCGCGCACGATCTCACGATCATCTCGATGCAGGCTCGCGTGCTGGAGGGTTCTGCGTCTCCCTCGGACAGGGCCATCGCCGTCGACGCGATCAGGGAGCGCTCTGCTCAAGCCCTCGCCGACATCCGCCGTGCGCTGCTGATCGTCCGCAAGGACTCTCCCGAGCCGAGCAGCATGGGCACTGCAGAGCACCGCGACACCATCGCGGCCACGCTCGATGCCCTGCGCAGCAGCCTGGCACAGGGGTCCCTCCAGATCGACTCCTCCCTGTCTCCGGGGACGGAGCTCTCCGAGGCCATCGAACAGACAGCCGTGCACGTTCTGCGCGAAGGGTGCACCAACGCCATCAAGCACGGCAGCGATCCGCCCAGCGTCTCGATCGACATCCGCTCGAGCGCGGACAGCCTCAGCATCACCGTCTCGAACATGCTCCCCGCGCAGGACGCACCAGCGAGCACCGAGAGCGGCGGATACGGCCTGGTGCGCCTCAGGGAGCGCACGTCTCTGCACGGCGGAGAGCTGAGCACGCGCGAGGAGGCCGGCCGATTCCGGCTGCGCGCCCGCCTTCCTCTGCGCTGAGGCGGATGTCCCCACGCCCGGGTCTGCGGACCGGGCATCTCGATACGATCGAACCTATTCTCGCGCTTCCGCCCTTCACTACGGTCACAGGCATCCCCGTACCAGCCGACCTCCACCGCGGAAGAGGCCCGATGACCGTCGACAGAAGACGCCCGCGCGTCCACGCCGCCCTCCTCACCCTGCTCGTCGCCTTCTCGCTCCTGTCCGGTTCCTCGCTGGCGGCCCCGCCCTCGGAACCGCCCACCCCCGGAGCGTCCAGTGCCGCGACGGACTCCGCGCTGCGATCGATCGCAGCGCGAGAGGACTCCCCCATCGCGCGATCGCTCCCCTCGAGCACGGCCCTCGACCGGCCGATGCCCATCGGCGCCGGGACGGTGACCGTTCCCTCTCAGCTGGAGGACGGGGTGCGGTTCGACGGGGCCGACGGCGTGAGCATCCGCGTCACTCCCACGAGCTCACCTCGATCAGCCTCGGCAGAGCCGCTGGCTGATGGCGGCGTCCACTACCCCGGTCCTTCCCACGCCAGTTCGGTCATCGTCTCCGCGACCGGCGTGCAGATGCTGACGACCATCGTGGACGCGGACGCCCCTGCCCGGTACGCCTACGATCTGGATCTCGCACCGGGCCAGATCCTCGAGCCGCTCGGCGAAGGGATCGCCGTCAAGGACTCCGACGGGGACATCGTCCTCACCGTCGGCGCCCCTTGGGCCCTGGACGCGAACGGGCAGGCGGTGAGCACTCGCTTCGAGATCACCGGATCGACGCTCACGCAGGTCGTCGACCACTCGGACGATTCCATCGCGTATCCGGTGGTCGCCGACCCCATCATGCTCGCACCGTGGATGGTCAAGTGCCTGGTGGGGATCGGAATCCGAGGTCCGGACCTCGTGCGCATCGCCTCCATGGGGACTCCGCAGGCGATCCTGGCCGCATTCGGTCGCGGTGCCGTGGCCTGCCTCTTCGGGAAGTGACCAGAGTGTTCACCCGTCGCTCAGCAGCCGCGCTCGAAGAAGAGCTGCACCGTGTCGAGGCGGAGATCGCGAAGCACCCTTTCGCCTCCGACGCCGTCGTCGCGGCCAACGCCCTGATCGATACATCGCCGGATCGGGACAGAGAGCAGGTCTCCGCCGAGCTCGCCCAGCGGCACCTCCCCGACCTGGAACAGCTGGGTCGGATACACGCTCGAGGGACCGTGAGCTGGTGGAGGCTGCACCGGTCACGGAACCGCCTGCTCACAAAGATCTCCAGGGTGCGTGGCCGCACCCCGGAAGCCCCTCCGCATCCGCCGGAGGTCCCTCCCACTGATGAATCGGAGACGACATGAAGACGATCGCGAGAACACTCGGAGCCGCCACGCTCGCCGCAGGGCTCCTCTTCGGAGGTGCTGCGGCTGCGAACGCCGAGACCGTCAAGGTCGGCGGAGGCACCTGGGACTACGGAGTGGACAAGCTCTTCACCATGTCCACCTGGTCCAACTACCACCATCCCTCCCGAGCTCATGGCAGCACTGCCTGCAGCTCGAGCACCTGTAAGCGCTCGGCGACGGCACCGGCCAGCAAATGGTCGAAAGCCAAGGTCCGCAGCACCTGGTCCGGGAATCAGGCCTACTGGCGTCTCTGACGCTCGGCCATCCGCCGAGCGGCCCGCCGACCGTTCCCGGCGGGCCGCTCGCCTCGCCCAGAAAACTGTCCCGACCGTTCCTCCTGACCATCGATGCGGAGACTCATGTCCAGTCGTCTCGGGTTCGCTCGAGCAGCTCACGGGGTGAGCGCACTGCTGCTGTCGCTCGTCATCCTCGCGTCCACCTGGGCATTCTTCATCGCAGCAGATCAAGAAGGGCCGGCAGGTGTCACCGAGGGCTTCTCGATCGTCGCCCTGCCGCCGGAGGAGAGCGGTGCGGCGACTCTGCACTCCGCGATCCGCGGTGCCGCCGAGCGCGAGCAGGTCAACATCTACAAGGTGACACCGTCGCTCGAGGGCGAGGCCGTCGGACAGGACTACTTCGCGTTCACCGGGAATGACGATGCCCTGCTGGGAGATCTCGCGACGGGGAGCTTCCCCGCCTTCTCCCGCGGCTTCCCGGCCCAGCTCCATCCTGCGGAGGAGCTCACGCCCGAGCAGCATCTGGGCCTGTACATGATCCAGGGCTCGCCCGATGCCGCAGAGTCCGTCCGCGCCGCACTCCAGGGCGAAGGACTCGAGCTGACCCCGGCGAGCACCCCGCCGATGCTCGTGCTCTGGGCGGCTCACCTCGTCACCGGCGGATGGGGCACGGCGACGCTCACCCTGTGGGCCGCACTGCTGCTCACCTCGGCGAACCTCCTCAGCGTCCGCCTCGGCATCCATGGCCTCCGGCGCGCCACCGGCTCCTCCGCGCTGCATGCGACGTCGCTCGACGCAGCCGCCGTCCTCCTCCCGGCCGCGCTCAGCGCCGCACTGCCCACCGCCGTTCTGCTGATCCACTCCCTCGTCCGCGCGGACGGATACCGGGCCCCCTCGATCCTGGTCACGGGGCTCTCGACCGCCGTCCTGGTCCTCAGCGCCTCCGCCGCAGCGATTGCCGTGATCATGCTGCTGATGCTCCGGCACGACGTCGGAGCCGTGCTCAAGGGAGCTCGTCCGGTGCGCACGCTGGGCGTCCTCTCGGTGACCGTCCTCCTCCTCTCCACCTGCGCCATGGGGGCGGGGACGATCGCCGCGATCCACCACTCGCAGGAGGACCAGTGGGCACAGGAGGCGCACGACTACCTCACCGCACGTCCCGAGGTGTTCTCCGTCCTCGGGAGCTTCGCCCTGTCCGGCCAGCAGGGCGATGCGTTGAACGACGGTCTCGGAGCCGCCTACCGCGACCTGGAGCCGCGCAGACAGGCGACCCTGATGACCTCCACCCTTCTGGAGGAGGTCACAGCCACCGATCCGCACCGGCAGGCGCACCGCACCCTCCTCACGGATTCCGGCTTCCTCTCGACGCTCACCGGAGCACCCCCCGCCCTCGAGGACGAGGTCGTACGGATCACCTCGCAGGAAGGTGGTGTCGCCGTGATCATCCCGCGGACCCTCGAAGCCGAGAGCGCACGCATTACCGAGGACGTCGAGCAGATCCTGTCCTTCCAGGCAGGGCTGCGTCCGGACGACCAGCGCGTCGATGCGCGGGTGGTCGCGGTGCCGGCCATCGACCTCGGAGTGGTCCCCTTCCTTGACCTGGAGCCGGGGAGCACAGAGAGGACGTTCGCCGTCGATCCGGTGCTCGTGGTCACCGACGCGGCCGGAGGCGTGCTCCCCGACAGCTTCTACGGGTCATTCGGCCTGTTCACCGATGCGGCCGCGCTCGACCGTGAGATCGAGAAGCGCAACCTGGAGCTGGTCGTGGCGGGAACCGTCCGTGTCTCGGAGCTCGCGGCCTATGAGCAGGCCGAGCGCGCGGCCTCCGCACGAGTCCGCACGGCAGGGAACATCACGATGGCCATCGCCCTGGTGATCGCCTCCGCTCTCCTGGCAGCGGTGCAGTTCAGCCGGACCACCGCGGCGATCTTCCTGAGGATGTCGACGGGGAGCTCCTTCCTGCGCATCCATCGCACGTTCCTGCTCGCCGTCGCCGCCCTCTCGGCGGCATCGACTGCCACCGGCACGCTCCTGACCGGCAGCTCGGCGCCGACCGCTTCGGTCATCAGCATCGTCGTGGCGGCCCTGACGGTGCTCATCGCCGCTGCCGTACTGGCCACGCTCTCCCGCACGCTCACGCACGACGCCCTGGAGACGACATGACCATGAATCCTCATCGCCTCGAGAAGCCGGAGCCGATGGCCTCCCCGCCCCCTGCAGGAGGCGTCGCCGCGTCCGCGCTCGCCTACGAGCTCCCCGGAAGGACGCTGTGGTCCGACCTCACGCTGAGCATCGCGGCAGGAGAGTTCGCCGCTCTGCTCGGCCAGAGCGGTTCCGGGAAGACCACGCTCCTGCAGTGCCTGGGCGGTCTGCTGCCCCCGAGCGCGGGCTCCCTCGACGTCTTCGGCATCGATCCGGCAGCGCTGCGCGGGCATGACCTGAGGCGGTTCCGGCGGGAGGTGGTGGGATTCGCGTTCCAGAGCGCCGGTGTCGTCGCCTCCTGGACGGTCCGGAAGAATCTCGAGGTCGCCGGATTCCGCACGGCGGCGCAGCCGGACACGGTGAAGCATGCGCTCTCGCGCTTCGCGCTGTCGCCGGAGCTCCTCGGGACCCCCGTCCATCTCCTCAGCGGCGGCGAGCAGCAGCGCGTCGGGCTCGCCCGGCTGGCCCTGCACCGACCGCAGCTCCTGCTGATGGACGAGCCCACCTCCGCGCTCGACGACGAGAACACCGAGCGCGTCCTCGACTACGTCGCCGAGCACTGCTCGAACGGCGGGGTGGCGGTCATCGC
>JAAZLF010000464.1 GCA_012799425.1 Actinomycetales bacterium
CCACCCCGCCGCCGGCCTCCGAGGAGTCGGTGCGACGGTTCCGCAGCTCCAGGCGCGCTTCGCCGCCCGCGACCTCGACGTCCAGGGAGATCGGCGCACGACCGTGGCGCACCGCATTGGTGACGGCCTCCGCCCCGATCCGCAGCAGCGCCGCCTGCACCGAGGGCTCCACCCGCGCGGGATCGGTGACCGCCGGGTCGATCCGCACCTGCGCGGCGGGGTCGCGGTCCCGCAGGCGCGCCGCGAGGGAGGACCAGTCCAGCGTCACCTCGGGCAGGGCCCCGGCCTGCTCGGACGAGAGCACCCCGATCATCGAGCGCAGATCGCGCAGGGCCGCATGGGCGCAGTCCCGCGCCGTGTGCAGGGAGCGGTCGCGGGCCGCGGGGTCCTCGAGGGAGGAGGCGAGGCTGGTGTGCAGGGAGACCGCGCTCAGGTGCCCGGCGATCACGTCGTGCAGGTCGTGGGCGATGCTGCGCCGCTCGGTCTCCACCGCGTGCGCGGCCCGGGTCGTGGCGAGCTCGTGCTCGAGTCCGGCCAGATGCTCTGCCGCCTGCCGGGCTCCCCGGTGGTGCCGCACCTCCCATCCCCACAGCAGCGGTGTCATCACCACCAGCGTCGCGATCACCGCGATCACGAACACCACCTGGCCGGGCAGTCCCGCGATCAGCGCGGCCAGCAGCGCGATCGCCGTGAGCGCGATCGCGATCCGGGTGGTGAGGCGGGCCAGGCGGCGGCTGCCGTGCAGCACCGGGTCGAACAGCGCCTCGAACAGGAGGAAGTAGGCGGCGATCTGACCGCCCACGATGATCTCGGCCAGGCCCAGCGGTCCCGCGACGGCGAGGGCGATCACGGGCCGGCGCCGGCGCCAGATCAGGCTCACGCAGCCGATCATCATCAGCGCGACCGAGACCTCGATCGGCCATGCCTGCCCCTGGCGCAGGAAGCCGGAGTTGTGGGCGCCGGAGGCCGCCAGCAGCAGCGCCAGCACTGCATACGCGGCCGCGACCAGCAGATCCCGCGGCCCCACCGGCGGGTTCGCGGGGGCCTCGGGATCGAGCGGCGGCGGGGCGGCGGACATGCCGAGCAGACTACGCCGCACCGTCGCTCGGCCCGGCCGCGCGATGCACGGTTCCTCCCAAGGGAGGAGGACCCGGCGGGAGCGGTCCCGCCACGATGGTGAGCATGGAATCGCTGACGGATGTCGCCGGCCCGCTGGGCCTGCTGGTGCTCGCCCTGGTGGACGCGACCTCGATGGGCACGCTCGTGATCCCGGTGATCCTGCTGGTGGTGGGGGAGGGCGGGGCCCGGCGCGTCGCCAGCCGCACTCTGCTGTACCTGGCGGTGATCGGGCTGTTCTACCTGCTGCTGGGCATCGCGCTGCTGGCCGGGCTGCTGCCGCTGATCGAGTCCTTCGGGCATCTGCTGGCCGCGCCGCAGGTGATGGCGGTGCTCGCCGTGCTCGGCGTGCTGCTGGTCATCTGGTCCTTCCGCCTCGATCCGAAGTCGGTCGCCAAGCGCGGCGGTGATCCCGAGGCCTCCACCCGGACGTGGACCCGCCGCGCCCGCCGAGCCTCGGGGCACCCCTGGCTGCTGGTCGGTCTGGCGCTCGCCGCGGGCCTGATCGAGGCCGCCTCGATGATCCCGTACCTCGC
>JAAZLF010000465.1 GCA_012799425.1 Actinomycetales bacterium
CCCCGAAGGTCCCGGCGGCCGACGCGACGCTGCGCCTGCTCACCTTCCTCGCCTCGACCCGCGCCCCGGTCCCCGCCGCCCGGATCGCCGAGCAGCTCGATCTGCCGCGCTCGCGCACCTACGACCTGCTGTCCGCCCTGGTCGAGCACGGCTATGTGATGCATCTGGGGCAGGAGCGGGCGTACGGGCTGGGCCCCGCCGCCCATGAGCTCTCCGGCGCCTACCTGCGGCAGGAGCCGCTTGCCCGGATCGGCCGCCGCGTGATCGAGGCGATGGTCGACGAGGTGGGGGAGTCGGGGCACCTGGCGGTGCTGCACGGCCGCGACGTGCTCTACATCGTCGAGGAGCGCGCCCGGAACCGTCCCAGCCTGGTCACCGATGTGGGGGTGAGGCTGCCGGCCCATTTGACCGCGAGCGGCCGCGCGATCCTCGCCGAGCTCCCTCCGGTGCAGCTGCGCGCCCTGTTCGGCACGCGCGGCGACTTCACCTCGCGCACGGCCGTGCCCGGCCCGGAGGGCCCCCGCGATCTGCGGGAGTTGCTCACCCGGGTGCGGGCCGAGGGGATCGCGCACGAGAGCGGGGAGGTCACCGAGGAGCTGGGCTCTGTCGCGGCGGCGGTGCACGACCATGCGGGCTGGCCCGCGGCCTCGGTCGCGCTCACCTTCGAGGACGCGCGCACGCCCGAGGCCGCTCGCGAGCGCTGTGCGCACGCGGTGCGCGCCGCCGCCGTGGAGATCACCCGCCGCCTGGGAGGGCGCCGCCCCTCACCCTCGAGACCCTGACTCTCCCCTGGGCGCCCGGCCGTCACCATGGCCACCCTCGCCATGGTGACCGCCGGGTTATGAGTGTCGTGCTTCCATCAATGGCACCAGGGTGCACATCACCGAGGAGCAATGGGGTGGGGCGGGACCCTCGTCCGGTATGCCGGACAGATGCGGCGTGGATGGTCTTCACCCTGCTCGGCGGCGGTGGTGTCCTGGTGCGAGCACCACGAGCAGCCCTCGACCCTGGAGCCGAAGATGCCCCTCCCCGGAGCCCGTCCCGTCCGCGCCGCCCGCGGCACCGCCCTCAGCGCCAAGTCCTGGCAGACCGAGGCCCCGCTGCGCATGCTCATGAACAACCTCGACCCCGAGGTCGCCGAGCGCCCCGACGACCTGGTCGTCTACGGCGGCACCGGCCGCGCGGCCCGCTCCTGGGAGGCCTTCGACGCGATCGTCGAGACGCTGAAGGACCTCGAGGACGACGAGACCCTGCTGGTCCAGTCCGGCAAGCCGGTGGGCGTGCTGCGCACGAACGAGTGGGCCCCGCGCGTGCTGCTGGCCAACTCGAACCTCGTCGGCGACTGGGCGACCTGGCCCGAGTTCCGCCGGCTCGAGGCCGAAGGCCTGATGATGTACGGCCAGATGACCGCCGGGTCCTGGATCTACATCGCCACCCAGGGCATCCTCCAGGGCACCTTCGAGACCTTCGCCGCCGTGGCCAGGAAGCGCTTCGGCGGCACGCTGGCGGGCACGATCACCCTCACCGGCGGCTGCGGCGGCATGGGCGGCGCACAGCCCCTCGCGGTGACCCTCAACGACGGCGTGTGCCTGATCGTGGACGTGGACCGCACCCGCCTCGAGCGCCGCGTCGCCAAGCGCTACTGCCATGAGATCGCGGACGATCTCGACGACGCTGTCGCTCGCGCGAACGCCGCGAAGGCGGCGGAGCAGGGTCTGTCGATCGGGATCGTCGGCAACGCGGCGGAGGTCTTCCCCGCTCTGCTCGCGCGCCATAGGGCCGGCGATCTGCACATCGACGTGGTCACCGACCAGACCTCCGCCCACGACCCGCTCAGCTACCTGCCTGCCGAGATCGCCGTCGAGGACTGGCAGCGCGAGGCCGAGGCCGACCAGGAGGGCTTCACCAAGAAGGCTCGGGAGTCCATGGCCCGCCAGGTCCGGGCCATGGTCGAGTTCCAGGACGCCGGCGCCGAGGTGTTCGACTACGGCAACTCGATCCGCGACGAGGCCCGGCATGCCGGCTACGACCGGGCGTTCGAGCTCCCCGGCTTCGTGCCCGCCTACATCCGGCCCCTGTTCTGCGAGGGCCTGGGCCCGTTCCGCTGGGTGGCGCTCTCCGGCGATCCCGAGGACATCGCCGTCACCGACGCGGCGCTCAAGGAGCTGTTCCCCGAGAACGAGCACCTGCACCGCTGGCTCGACGCCGCTGAGGAGTTCGTCGAGTTCGAGGGGCTGCCGGCACGTATCTGCTGGCTCGGCTACGGCGAGCGGCATCGCGCCGGGCTGCTGTTCAACGACCTGGTGCGCGAGGGCAGGGTCGCCGCGCCGATCGTCATCGGCCGGGACCACCTCGACTCGGGCTCGGTCGCCTCGCCGTACCGCGAGACCGAGTCCATGCTCGACGGCTCCGACGCGATCGCGGATTGGCCGCTGCTGAACGCCCTGACCGCCGCCTCCTCCGGAGCGACCTGGGTGTCCCTCCACCACGGCGGCGGCGTGGGCATCGGCCGGTCGATCCACGCCGGTCAGGTCGGTCTGGCCGACGGCACTCCGCTCGCCGCCCGGAAGCTCGAGCGCCTGCTGACCAACGATCCCGCGATGGGCGTCATCCGCCACGTCGACGCCGGCTACTCCCGCGCCGACGACGTCGCCCGCGAGCGCGGCGTGCGGGTGCCGATGGCCCCGATGCACCGGGACTGAGCCCGGCGCCTCCGCTCACCCTCCGGGGTCGCTCACTCCACGACGACGGTGATCTCGACGGGGTCGACCGGGGGGTCGAGGGTGCCCGTGCTCTGGTCGCAGTCCTCGGCGATCGCGGCGCGCGTGCAGTACAGCACCCTCACCGTGGTGGTCCCGGCCCGCTCACCGGTCAGCTCCACGGCATAGGGCATCGACGCCCCGGGGGCGTCCTCGGCCTCCGCGGTGCCGTGCACCTCCTCGCCCATCACGACCTCCGCCGCGGCGACGGCCTCGTCGGTCTGCGAGACCACGCCCCAGTCGTCGCCGACCCCCTGGCTCCCCCTCCCGAGGGAGATCTGCGCCGTCTCGCCGGCCGCGAGGTGCACCTCCGTCGTCCCCTGCGCGAGGAGCTCGCCCTCTGCGCCGTCATCGCCGCTGAGCACGCCGCAGCCAGCCAGCAACAGCACCGCGGCGACGGTGGTCAGCGCGCGCGCCGTGTGTCGACGCCCGGGGGAGCAGGCGGCGGATGCGTCGGCATCGAGGTGGGCGGTGAGGGTCATCGCTGCTCCTGGCGTGTCGGTCCGGGGCTCCGGGGCGTACGGGTCCCAGTCTTCCAGAGCGGCCCGCAGAGATCTGCTAGAGGGGATGGGGAGTCCTCCCCATCGACGGCGGCGTCAGAGCGCACGAGAATCGTCCCGTGACGTCGACGCGAGGACACGCGAGGACAGGAGCGGATCATGGCGGGCGAGGAACAGGTGGCGATCATGCTGGGAGCGGTCACGCCCTGGAGGGATCTGCAGCTGGCGATCAAGGGGTTCTCGGGTGAGCCGGAGGCCTCCTACGCGAAGGTGATCGTGCGGCGCGGGGAGGAGTCGCAGCTGGTGCGCCTCGAGCTCGGGGAGGAGGCCGAGGTCGAGGAGGGTCTGAGCATCCGTCTGGACGAGGTGCCGCCGCCGTCGCGCCCGCAGGACGGTCCCGTGCCGACGGGCAGGGGGCGCGTGCTGATCACGGTCCGCACCGATGACGGGAGCGGTGCGCGATGACCATGCTCGGCGCCGATCCGCACATGCTCCGTGCACACGCGGAGGTGATGCGTACCGGCGCGATCTCGCTGCGGGGGTGCCTCTCCGACGTGGGGTCGGCGGTCCGCTCGGTCGCCTGGGCAGGGCCTGACGCCGAGAAGTTCCGGGCCGAGGCGGAGTCTGCGTTCTCTGCGATGGAGACGCTGCTCGAGGACATCGACCGCCGCAGCCTCGAGGTCGACGAGCACGCGGAGGAGCAGGATCTCGCCTCGGCAGTCGACGGGAGGGGCGACGCAGGGCTCGGCGGGAACGAGGCCGACAAGAAGGACCCGGGGGACGCGGAGGGCACCGAGCCTGCGGACGAGGACATCCCGGAGGACGACGAGTCGATCCATCCAGACAACTCCGCTCAGGGTGCTATCGGTGACTGCTACCTGCTCTCGTCCCTGCAGTCCCTCGTCCAGCACGATCCGGACTTCCTGCGTGAGCACGTGGACGAGGTGGAGCCGGGCGTCTACGAGGTCACGATGTACGACGAGAGCGGCGATCCGATCGTCTACCGCATCGAGTCCGTCCAGGAGGGCGGGGTGCGCGATGCCGACGGCGACCAGAGCGTCTACAGCCTCTACGAGCGGGCCTACGCGATGCACCTCGAGGCCCGGGGCGAGGACATCAACGGCGGCTTCCCCAAGGATGCGATGCAGACGATCACCGGCCAGAACGCCGATGCCTACGGCTCCCTGAGCCTCGACGAGCTCGCCGAGCAGCTCGACCGCGGCAACCTCGTCAACGCCGACACCGGCGGGACGGACGATCCCAGTCACGACGAGATCGTCGGCAACCATGCCTACTCGGTGACCTCCGTGGACACCGAGGCGGGCACCGTCACGGTGACCAATCCGTGGGGCGCGGGCAATCCGGACGCCCCGAAGAACGTGACGATGACCTACGAGGAGTACCGGGAGACCTTCGGCCGCACCACGGTGGGCCGCACCGAGGAGCAGAGCACGCTCGAGCGCATAGGCTTCGGTGACGGGATCGGCTGGTTCTGACCTCCCCGGCGCGGTCCGGCACCCCGGACAGATGGCGGCTGCGGACCCTGGGTGCTCCTCGGGCCAGCCCGTAGCCTCGGGCCATGACGAGCACCCTGATCACCGGCATCTCCGAGCTGTGGACCCTCGATCCTGCGCTCGATGACCCCGCCCGCCCCGGCGGGGTCGCCGAGCAGCAGGTGCGCCGCGACGCGGCCCTGGTCATCGAGGACGGCAGGATCGCCTGGACCGGGCCCGCCGCGCAGGCGCCGTCGGCCGATGCGAGCGAGGACCTCGGTGGCCGGGCCGTGCTGCCCGGCTGGGTGGACTCCCACTCCCACCTGATCTTCGACGGCGATCGTGCTGCGGAGTTCGAGGCCCGCATGGCAGGCCGCGGCTACCGGGCCGGCGGCATTGGCGTGACCACCGACGCCACCCGCGCCGCCTCCCCGCAGCGCCTGGCCGCGCTGGTGCGCGCCCGGATCGCCGAGGCCGTCGCCGGTGGCACCACCACCCTCGAGACCAAGACCGGCTATGGCCTCACGCTCGAGCACGAGCTCGAGGCCGCGCGGCTGATCTTCGAGCTGGTCGCGGCGGGCGAACTGGACGAGGGCACCTTCCTGGGTGCCCACCTGGTGCCCGGCGAGTTCACCGACCGCGCCGAGGAGTACGTCGACCTGGTCGTCGGGGAGATGCTCGCCGCGGTCGCGCCGTATGTGCGCTGGATCGACGTGTTCTGCGAGGAGGGCGCCTTCGACATCGCCCAGTCCGAGCGGGTGCTGCGCGCCGGGGCGGCGGCGGGCCTGGGGCTGCGCGTGCATGGGAACCAGCTGGGCCGCTCGGGCGGCGTGGAGCTCGCCGCGGCGCTGGGTGCTGCGAGCGTGGACCACGTCAACCATCTCGCCC
>JAAZLF010000466.1 GCA_012799425.1 Actinomycetales bacterium
CAGATGCAGCTGCTGAAGCCCGGCATCGCCATCCTCGACGAGACCGACTCCGGTCTCGACGTCGACGCGCTGCGCGTGGTCTCCGACGGCATCAACCGCGCGAAGGAGGAGACCGAGGTGGGCGTCATGCTGATCACCCACTACACCCGCATCCTCCAGTACGTGAAGCCGGACTTCGTCCACGTCTTCGTCGACGGCCGGATCGCCGAGCAGGGCGGCCCGGAGCTGGCTGACCGCCTCGAGGCTGAGGGCTACGACCGCTACCTCGTCGGCGCCTGACCCACCCGCCGGGCTGGTCCGGGAGAGATCCCGGGCCGCCCGGCAACCCCATCAGGGGTCGCGACCGCGACCCGTTTCCCCTTCGGGAGGATGCCATGACCGAACAGACGACTCCCTCGTCGACCGTGAGCTCCGAAGACGTCATCGAGGCGATGAAGGACGTGATCGATCCCGAGCTCGGGATCAACGTCGTCGATCTCGGCCTCGTCTACGGCGTCACCATCGAGGACGGCAATGCCGTGGTCGACATGACCCTGACCTCCGCCGCCTGCCCGCTGACGGACGTGCTCGAGGAGCAGACCTTCGCGGCGCTGGACCCCATCACCGAGACGCACCGCATCAACTGGGTGTGGATGCCGCCGTGGGGCATGGAGAAGATCACCGAGGACGGCCGCGAGCAGCTGCGCGCGATCGGCTTCAACCTCTGACTGCCAACTGATACCCCTGGCCTGCATTTGTACAGGTCAGGGGTGTTTGTTTGGTATGTGCGGGTTTCCGATGAGCCGACTATCGCTCCTGAACCGTGAGCAGTTTGCGCTCTGAGCCTCGTTCCGACCGTGCGGGGCTAGAGTGGCGAATCTGCCGATTTCTCGCTCACTGTGCGTGGTTTTGTGTGGGATTGAGCCCCGCGATGAGCGCGGTGTGGAGCTCACGGGATCTCGAGGGTGACTGCGGGTGGTCGACCGCGTTTGTCAATGCAGGTCAGCTCGCATGAGCCCAGGTGCGTGAGGGTGCTGGAAGGTGCTTGCGGTCGCTGAAAGGTACTCGATCAGGCCGATATGGATGCCGCCGTGCGTCACGAGAAGCTTTGAGTGATGAGCGCTGCTCGACGGCCTGTCCTGGTTGCCGTAGACGGGGTCTACGCGCGAATCGCCGGGACACGGTGCCAGCCGCGGACGTTCGATCGCGTGTGCGGCCACCGTCACCGCAACCCTCGTGATGTCTATTTCGAAGGTTTGCCGGCCGATGGCGAAAGGCCATGGGGTGGGCACTTGGATGGACGGCGAATCGCACTGGAACTACGGCAAGAGCAGTGTCGACGAGTGCCGGCGCGGAGTGATCTAGACGGTGGGTGTCTTCAAGTTCCGCAGGTGGGATTGCGCCGGTCTCGTCGTGGAACCCGCTCGAAGGGGACTTCCGCGCTGATAGGCAGCGGGGGTGAATCGGCCCAGGTTCTCTGCCGCTACTTTGCGGGTTCGGGCTCTCGGGCGAGGGCCTCGTAGTGGAGCGTCTCGGACTCTACCGGGGTCAGCATCCCCAGGGAGCCGTGGAGGCGGCGGTTGTTGTACCAGTCGACCCAGCCGGCAGTCGCGAACTCGACGTCCGAGAGCGTCCGGAACGGGCCGTGGTGGAAGACGGTGGTGCGGATGCACTCGGTCTTGAACAGCCCATTGACCGTCTCCATGAGCGCGTTATCGAACGCATCGCCGACGGTCCCGATCGAGGGAGCGATGCCCTCGAGGTCGAGGTGCTCGGTGTACCGGATCGACGTGTACTGCGATCCGGCATCGCTGTGCGCCACCAAAGAGCCTGGTGAGACCTGGTTTCCTTCGCGTTCCCGCTGCCACAGCGCGATCCGCAGTGGCGTCATGACGAGATCGGTGCGCATGCTCGAGGACGCGTGCCAGCCCACGATCCGCTGAGCGAACACGTCGACGACGAAAGCGACGTACACGAACCCGGCCCAGGTGCGAACGTAAGTGAAATCGGTGACCCAGACCAGGTTCGGAGCCGGGGCCGTGAAGTCGCGATTGAGCAGGTCACCCGCCCGTTTCCCGTTAGGGTTCGGGATGGTGGTGCGCAGCTTCTTCGCCCGCCGAATACCTTCGAGGCCGAGGGTGCGCATCGCCCGGTCCACCGCCCCACGGGAGGTGCCGGCCAGGCCTTCCTGACGGCGGAGCAGCGCGACCCACTTCCGCCGCCCGTAGAGCCCTTCAGGGGTCATCTGCCACCGCTGGGTGGTGGCGTTGAACGTCCAGGCCAGCTCACGGATCTTGTCCTCGACCAGAGCGTCTGTGGCGGTGCGGGCCGCGATGCGGGGCGGTCTCTTCCAGCCCCGGTAGGTTCGTGCAGCGATCGCAAGGCCCTGCTGGCGCAGGACGCGGAGGATCGACTCGACTGCATACCCTTCGGCGCGCATCTCGTCGATGAACGCCAGGATCAGCGGTTGCGGGGGTCGAGCTCCCCCGCGAAGAAAATCGAAGCCCGACGAAGAATCTCGTTGTCCTCGCGCAGCCGCTTGTTCTCCGTCTTCAAGCGTTTGACCTCGGCTGATTCCTCGCTGGTCACGCCGGGCCGGGTACCGTCGTCGACGTCTGCCTGGGCCAACCAGCGCCGCACGGACTCCCGTGAGACGCCTTCCTGACGGGCGACCGCAGTGACGGCGGCGGTCAGGGTGGGGTACTCCTGCTGGTGCTCGCGCACGAGC
>JAAZLF010000467.1 GCA_012799425.1 Actinomycetales bacterium
CATCGCCGCCCTGCTGGTGATGACGGCGGTGTTCGACTCGCTGATGACCGGCATCATGCTCGCCCGCGAGCTGCCGCTCGAGGAGCTGGTGTTCATCACCTTCCTCTGCTATCTCACGGTGGTGCTGTGGGGCCTGGTGGAGACCTTCGCCCGGTGGAGGCACGAGCGCAGCGCACCGTCGGCAGCCGACCTCGAGGAGGAGCGATGAGCTACGCGGCCCTCGCCGGCCTGTTCCTGATCGGCCCGATGCTGATCACCGCCCTCGCGGTGACGCTGCGGCGTCCGGGTCGCCGCTGGTGGGCGATCACCGCGGGCACCATCGCCGCCCTGCTGGTGATGACGGCGGTGTTCGACTCGCTGATGATCGCAGCGGACCTGTTCCGCTTCGATCAGTCACAGCTGCTGGGCCCGCGGATCGGCCTGGCCCCGATCGAAGATCTCGCCTGGCCGCTCGCGGCGGGCCTGCTGCTGCCCTCTGCGTGGCTGCTGCTGACGCCGGAGCGCGAGCGATGAGCGCGATGAGCGCAGCGGGTGCGCGGCCGGGCGCGTTGCGCCAGCTGCTGGCCTCCTCCCGTCCGCTGAGCTGGATCAACACCGCCTACCCCTTCGCCGCGGCATATCTGCTGGCCGGTGGCGGGGTGGACGCACCGCTGGTGGTGGGCACGCTGTTCTTCCTGGTGCCCTACAACCTGCTGATGTACGGCGTGAACGACGTCTTCGACCACGAGTCGGATCTGCGCAACCCCCGCAAGGGCGGCGTGGAGGGGATCGTGCTGGATCGTCGCTGGCATGCGGTGACGCTGTGGGCGGCGGGGCTGCTGGCCCTCCCCTTCGTGATCGCACTGCTGATCTGGGGCGGGACCGTCTCGGCCGTGGTGCTGGTGATCGTGCTGGCCGCAGTGGTGGGGTACTCCGCGCCGGGGCTGCGGCTGAAGGAGCGGCCGGTGGCGGATTCGCTCACCTCCTCGACCCACTTCATGGGCCCGGCAGCCTTCGGACTGGCGCTGACCGGCGCGCCGCTGAGCCTCACCGCGGCGGCGAGCCTGCTCGCCTTCTTCCTGTGGGGGATGGCCTCGCACGCCTTCGGCGCCGTCCAGGACGTCCAGCCTGACAGGGCAGCGGGCATCGGGTCGATCGCCACCGTGATCGGCGCCGCCGCGACGGTGCGGCTCTCGATCGGGTTGTACGCGGCCGCGGGGCTGGTGATGCTGGCAGCCGGTTGGCCGGCTCTGCTCGCCGGTCTGCTGGTGCTCCCCTACATCGTGAGCACCTGGCCGTTCCGCTCCCTGCCCGACGAGCGCGCCGAGGAAGCCAACCGCGGCTGGCGCCGCTTCCTGTGGCTGAACCTCGTCACCGGGTTCCTGCTGACCCAGCTTCTGCTCTGGATCGCGCTGAGCGCCTGAGATGCGCGGTCTCGCGGCGGCTGTGCGCACCTGGGCGGTCTCAGAGGAATGCGGCGGCGGGGCTCGGCCGGTCCCCATGCTCGCGGGTGCGTGAGGCTCCCCTCTGCGCGGCCTCGAGCAGGCGCCGCGTGGCGGGGTGCTGCGGGGCGCGCAGCACCTCGGCCATGGGCCCGTGCTCGACGACCTCTCCCCCGTCCATCACCACGACCCTGTCGCAGGTGCCCGCCGCGAGCGCGAGATCATGCGTGATGTGCAGGATCGCCGTGCCGTGCTCATGCGCCAGATCGCTCATCAGCTGGGCGACCTCCGCGCGCAGCGAGGCGTCGAGCATGCCGGTGGGTTCGTCCGCGAGGATCACCGCCGGGCGGGTGACGATCGCCCGCGAGAACGCGACGCGCTGACGCTCCCCGCCGGAGAGCTCGTGCGGGAACCTCCTCGCGTACCGGGCGGGGTCCAGGCCCACCGCGACCAGGGCGCGCCGCGCCTCCTCCTCGCGCAGGGCGGGGCCCGCCGCACGGTGGATCACCAGCGGCTCCGCGACGATGTCGAGCACCCTGCGGTGCGGCGGGAGGGAGGCATAGGGATCCTGCATCACGAGGTGCACGGCACGACGAGCCTCGCGACGCCCTGCCGCGGATGCTGAGAGCAGCTCGATCGATGCGGGATCGGCGCCGTCCACTGCCGGGGTCTCCAGCTCGATCCGGCCGTGGGGCGCGGTCGCGAGCCCGGCGATCGCCTTCGCGACGCTGGACTTGCCCGCCCCGGACCCGCCGACGAGCGCCACCGACTCCCCGGCGCGGAGCACCAGGGACATCTCGCGCACGATCTCGGTCCCGCCGTAGGCCACGGTCAGACCGCTCACGCTCAGCACCGGGGCGCCCCCGGTGCCGCCCTCGTCGGTCACAGGCTCTTCGAGCGACGGCGCGGGCGTCTGCACGGCCTCCGACAGCACGGGCAGCGCCTCCAGCAGGCGACGGGTGCACGGATGCTGCGGGCTGGTCAGCAGCTCTGCGGCGTCTCCGCACTCGACCACCCTTCCTCCGTCCATCACCGCCAGGCGGTCCGCCGCCTGGGCGATGACCGGCAGATCGTGGGTGACCAGGAGCATCGTCAGCCCCAGCCGGTCGCGGAGCCCCAGCAGGAGATCGAGGATCTCCTGCTGCACGATGACGTCGAGACCGCTCGTGGGCTCGTCGGCGACCAGCAGCTCCGGAGAGTTCGCCAGGGCGATCGCGATCGTGACCCGCTGGCGCTGCCCGCCGGAGATCTGGTGCGGGTAGGCGTCGTAGCGCTGCCCGGGCAGGCCCACCATCTCCAGCAGCTCCCGGGCACGGGCCCGTGCCCGGTCACGCGGGACCGGCGCATGGGCCTGGAGCGCCTCGACGATCTGCTCCCCGATGCGGTGCACAGGATTCAGCGCGGACTGCGCCTCCTGGGGCACCAGGCCGATGCGTGCGCCCAGCAGGCTGCGCCGCTCCCGCTCCCCGAACGGGACCAGATCGGTGCCGTCGAGCAGGATGCGTCCGGCACGGATCCCGGCCGCCGGCGCCATCAGGCCCACCACCGCTGCGGCGACGGTGGACTTGCCCGATCCGGATCCGCCCACGAGGCCCAGCACCTGGCCGCGCTCGAGGCTCAGGTCGACGCCCTCGCAGCCGCCGCTGCCCTCGTGCTCGCCGTAGCGGACGGTGAGCCCCTCGAGGCGCAGCAGCGGCTCATGCGCGGACGCGTCGGGCACAGCCGGCGCGGAAGCGTCGGGCGCA
>JAAZLF010000468.1 GCA_012799425.1 Actinomycetales bacterium
CCCGCCAGGAGGGCTGGGTCGGCTTCACATATTCCGGAGCCCCGCTCGGCGAGGGGCTCCTCGATCTCGATCACGAGCTCCGGGCCGTCTACTCGGAGCAGGACCGCCAGCAGCAGCCCAGCGCCATCGTCGAGCACTGGCTCCCCTGGCAGGGCGATCTCGAGTCGACCGTCGCCACCGAGCGCGCCTGGACCACCCGGTCGCTCACGGCTCTGCGCTCATGGCGCACCGCACGCTCCGCCCCCACAGCCGCCGACTGACCCGGTCACCCGCGAGATCCATCGCGGCCTAGCGACCGTCGGCCACCCAAGAACTGCGGGTACGACCGCGTCCACTCCGCGACACCACCGTCGCGCCTCACGAAGGAGTCACACCGATGACCAGCACCAAGGAACTGAACCCTCTCTACGGCAAGACCGTCGAGCTCGACCCCTCGATCAGCGTCGCCGTGGTCGGCGCCGCCGGAAAGATGGGCACTCGCGTCTCGAACAACCTCAACCTCACCGACGCCCCCATCTATTACGTCGAAGCCTCGGAAGCAGGACAGCAGCGACTCAAGGAGCTGGGCCGCGAGGTGAGCAGCCTCGAGGACGCGGCGCAGGCGGCCGACGTCGTCATCCTCGCCGTCCCCGATGTCATCCTCGGCACGATCTCCGAGCAGGTCGTCCCGATCATGAAGAACGGCTCCGTCCTGCTGACCCTCGACCCTGCCGCCGCCTACGCGGGACTCCTCACCGAGCGCGAGGGCGTGCATCAGGCGTGCGCGCACCCGGCCCACCCGTCCGTCTTCCTCGAGCGCACCACCAAGGAGGAGTGGGCCGACACCTTCGGCGGGATCGCCGCGCCCCAGGAGGTCGTCGCCGCATACGAGGGAGGCGACGAGAAGATCCAGGACATGGCCGCACAGGTCATCCGCGCGATCTACGCTCCCGTGATCGACGTGCACTGGGTGACGGTCAAGCAGCTCGCCCAGCTCGAGCCGACCCTGGTGGAGACCACCGGGTGCATGATCGGGCAGTTCCTCAAGGACTCGATGGATCACGCCATCAACGAGGTGGGGATCCCCGAGAAGGCGGTCAAGGCGCTGTTCTACGGCCACATCTTCATCTCGCTGACCAATGCGCTGCGGGGATCGAACCCGTTCTCCGAGGCATGCCTTCGGGCCATGGACTACGGCCGCGAGAACATCATCAAGCCCGACTGGACCAAGGTCTGGGACGACGAGGAGCTCGACAAGGTCCTGGCGCAGATGCTGAACCTCGACAAGATCGAGCGCTGAACAGACCGGACGTTCCCCCGGGGGCGACCGATGACGGTCGCCCCCGGCCTCTGAGAAAGGCCACGCAATGCCTCCCATCGCGCTCGTCGCCATCGCTGTCGGCGCCATAGCGATCCTGCTGTTCACCGTCATCAAACTGAAGTGGCCGGCCTTCGTCGCGCTGCTGTTCGTCGCAGTGCTGACGGCCCTCGCCGGCGGCATCGCCATCCAGGACGTCGCACCCCTCCTCATCGAGGGCATGGGCGGCACCCTGGGCAGCGTCGCCCTGCTGGTCGGACTCGGCGCCATGCTCGGCGGCATCATCGAGAGAACCGGCGGCGCCGAGGTCATCGCCCACGCCGCCGCCCGCACACTCGGCGAGAAGCGCCTCGAACAGGCTCTTCTGATCTCCTCCGGCCTCGTGGCGATCCCGATCTTCTTCGACGTCGCCTTCATCATCCTGGTCCCGATCATCTTCGCCTTCGCGAAGGCCGCCGGACACCGCGGTCCGGTGGCGATCGGCATGCCTATCGCCGTGTTCATGGTGTTCATCCACAACACGGTCCCGCCGCACCCGGGCGTTGTCGGTTTGACGACGCTGCTCGGTGAGGGCCTCATGGGGCTGGTGACGATCTCGGGCATCGTGCTCGCGATCCCCATGGGATTCCTCGTCTACTTCCTCGGCAAGCGGGTGACCTCGGGCGTCTTCGCCCTCTCGCCGGAGATCGAGCAGAAGTATGCCGCCGCCGGGTCCGCCGACTTCGACAACGCCGACACCGGCGGG
>JAAZLF010000469.1 GCA_012799425.1 Actinomycetales bacterium
CTCTGCTGGCCGCCTTCGGCGTCGGTGACCTCGCACCGCGTATGTTCGGCACCCTCTCCACCGGCGAGCGCAAGCGCGTGCTCGCCGCCCGCGCCCTGATGACCGATCCGGAGCTGCTGCTGCTGGACGAGCCCGCCGCAGGGCTCGATCTCGGGGGCCGCGAATCGCTCGTGCGCACCCTGGGCCGGCTCGCCAAGGATCCGGCGACCCCGGTGACCGTGCTGGTCACCCACCACGTCGAGGAGATCCCGCCCGGCTACACCCATGTCGCGCTGCTGCGCGAGGGCGGAGTCGTGGCCGCGGGCCCGATCGGTGAGACCCTCACCTCCCAGAACCTCACCCGCACCTTCGGCCTGCCGCTGGTGGTCGAGCAGCGCGGTGAGCGCTTCACCGCGCGCTCGCTCTCGCTGGACTGACCCGCCGGTGGAGAACGAGGCCGCGGCGGGACAGCTGCGCCGCCTGCGCGATACCGCGGATCTCGAGGATCCGGCGCTCGATGACTATCTGCGCATGACCGATGTGCGACTGCGCTCCCGGGTCGAGGTGGAACGCGGACTGTTCATGGCTGAGAGCTATGAGGTGATCTCCCGCGCGATGGACGCCGGGATGGCGCCGCGTTCCTTCCTCATGAGCGAGAAATGGCTGGCGAAGTTCGCGCCGCTGTACGAGCGCTTCCCGGAGGTGCCGGTCTATGTCGGCGCCGAGTCGCTGCTCGAGACGCTCACCGGCTTCCACCTCCACCGCGGCGCGCTCGCGGCGATGCAGCGTCCGCAGCTGCCCGAGGTGCCGGATCTCCTGCGAGAGGCCCGCACCGTCGCCGTGCTCGAGGACATCGTCGACCACACCAATGTGGGCGCGATGTTCCGCTCTGCCGCCGCGCTCGGGGTCGATGCGGTGCTGGTGACGCCGCACTGCGCCGACCCGCTGTACCGTCGCTCGATCCGGGTCTCGATGGGCACCGTCTTTCAGGTGCCCTGGACCAGGCTCGAGACCTGGCCCGCCGAGGGCGTGGACCTCTTGCACGAGGCCGGGTTCGACGTGCTCGCGCTCGCGCTGAGCGAGGGGGCTGCGGCGCTCGATGTCGTGGACCTGGGGCCCGAGCGGAAGGTCGCCCTCGTACTGGGCGCTGAGGGGCACGGGCTGAAGCCTGCGACGCTCCGTGCCGCCGATGAGCACGTCGTCATCCCGATGGCCGGGGGAGTGGACTCTCTCAACGTCGCCGCCGCGAGCGCCGTGGTGTTCTGGCAGCGGCGCGCGGCGCTGGGGAGCGACTGAGACCTCTCCCACGCTGGTCGCACGGCAGTTCGCTCAATCGAGCTCCTCTGCACCAGGGTGGCCGTGTCCGGTCCCTCTCGCCCGTGCCAGGAGTCACCATTCGTCCTCGCCGCGTCCTCGCTTTCAGCCTCGCGACCGCTGTCCTGTCCCTCACCGCCTGCAGCAGCGGGGACGAGGACTACTGCGACGTCCTCACCGACGATCTGGACGCGGCCCTGGCCGTCTTCACCCCGGTCGTCCCGGACACCCACACGGTCGAGGACGCCGAGGAGCGCCTCGCCCTCCTCGAACGCGCGCAGCCGCTGGTCCCCGCCGAGGTGGAGGAGGACTTCGCCAGCTGGCACGACTACATGCGCACAGCTGCGGCCGAGCTCGACAGCGATCCTGATGCCGTGCTCGAGCTGGGCACCTCCGAGGAGACGCTGGAGGCAGGACACCGCCTGGTCACGCACTACGGCGACACCTGCCTGTGGTGATCAGCTCCGACGTGCCAGCAGGCTGAGGGCGTTCGGCAGCCGCCCGTCCCATGCAGCGGCGGGCTCGTCCCCCTCGGGCCGCCAGAACGGCTCGGGATGCTCGGCCAGGTGCAGCAGCTCGAATCCGGCGCCGAGCACGGTCATCACGAGCTGGGCGAGGGTGACCTGGTGCTCGGTCGCGCCGCGAGCGGGGAAGGTGTCGTTGACGTGGCTGGTCGCGAAGTAGCTGCGGTCCTCGCGCACCCTCGCCTCCTCCGGGTCCCACGCCCACAGCGGCACCAGCGGATGCGCCTCGTAGACGAACAGGTGAGCGCCGGGACGCAGCAGGCGGTGCATCTCCGCCGCCCAGGCATCGAGATCCGCCATCCAGATCAGCGCGCCCTTGCCGGTGTAGACCAGGTCCGCGCTCTCGCACGGCAGACCGCTCTCCGGCAGCTCAGCGACTTCGTAGCGGCACGGCACGTCCAGTTCGTCTGCCCGTCGCTGCGCGGCGGAGACCGCCGTCGGGCTGTAGTCGACGCCCAGGACGCTGCGCGCCCCGAGCCGGATCAGGGCGTGGTCATCGAGCCCGTGCCCGCTCTGCGGATGGAGCACCTTCGCGCCGTGCAGCAGCGGCCTCAGCAGCTCCTCCTCGATCGGCAGCAGCGACCAGGTCCGGGCCTGCTCGAGGTGCTCCCGGTGTTCGCGGACATGCTTGGCCGAGGCCTCGTCCCAGGCCTGTCGGGTCGTCTCGTGGGTGGTCATGGAGCGTCCCTCTCCGGCCCGACGGGCCGGTGCGACGGCGCTCCGCAACCGGGCATCACAGCGTGATCTGGATCTTCACGTCCGTCGGCCTGCCCTCGAGGAACCGCTCGAAGGCCTGTACCGAGTCGTCGAAAGCGAAGGTCTCGGAGACGAAGCGGGAGAGGTCCACGGCGTCGGTCGCGGCGAGGTCGATCGCCTTCTGGTAGACGTTCGCGTAGCGGAACACGGTCTCGAGCGAGATGCCACGGCTCTGCGCTGTCGCGATGTCGAAGGGCACCGGATCCACCGGCATGCC
>JAAZLF010000047.1 GCA_012799425.1 Actinomycetales bacterium
CGGCACGGTATCTCCTTCGATGGTGTGGCGTGGCGCCGACCCTACCTGTCATGACAAGTTGGTGCCAGAGCCTGTCACGACATGTTGGCGTGCACGTCAGAACCCCTCTCAGCCCGCCTCGTCCTCGAGATGCAGCAGACTTCCGGACTCCGTGCCGCGCACCACCGGGAACACGAACCTGCTGCGGTCCCCGCGGTGCAGAGCGCTGAAATGCTCGATCGGCAGGCCGGATTCGTCGTAGGTGGTGCTGGTCAGCCGCAGCACCGGCTGATGCGGACCGATCCCCAGCAGCTCGCCCTCGCTCTCATCGGTCACCGCCGCCTCCACGGCCCGCTCGCCGCTGACGGCGACCGCACCCTGCTCCTCGAGCACCTGGTAGAGCGATTCGGTACGCAGATCCGCCTCGGCGAGCAGGGCTCCCAGCCGCGCCGGCAGCCATGTCGTCGACAGCGACCACGGCTCCCCGTCCACCCGCCGCAGCCGCACCAGCACCGTCACTTCGGCCTCGGGCTCCACGCCGAGCTGCTGGGCCACGTGGGCGGGCGCGGGCACGCCCTCCTGCCGCAGCACATCACTGGTGACGACCCCTCCGCGGGCGGCGACCTCCTCGTGCAGCCCGGTGAGGCGTCCCGCGATCCGCTCGGCGGTCTTGCGCGGCGTGATGTACGTGCCCTTGCCCTTGATCCGCACGATCACCCCGGCGTGCTCGAGCATCCCCAGCGCCTGGCGCACCACCGTGCGGGAGACGCCGTGCTGCTCGCATAGGCGGTGCTCCCCGGGCAGGAGGTCGCCCGGCTGCAGGGTGCCGTCCTCGATGCTGCGCAGCAGCGCCCGCTGCAGCTGGTCGTACATGGGCAGCGAAGAGCGGCGATCCACGTGCCCCGGCGCGGGGTCTGAGGGGTCGGGTCCCAGTGCAGTCATGAGGTGCTCCGTTCCGGTGGCGTCGTTGACACTCTCTCCAGCCTGTCATTACATTATCGGGACCCGCAGTGCCGCGGAGCGAGTGAGGAGTTCCACTGGTGAGGACGCCACGTCTGTTCGTCGACTCGGCCGAGGTCAGCGCCGTCCAGCCGTTGCTGCGCGGCTCGCTCGTGCACGGCGTGACCACCAACCCCACGATCCTGGACCGGGCCGGCCGCCACGCCTCGGAGATCCCTGCGCTGTACTCACAGTGGGAGGGCCTCGGTGCCCGCGAGGTCTTCTTCCAGGCCTGGGGGGAGGGGCCTGAGGAGCTCGAGCGCCGCGCGCGGGAGCTGCTCGCGCTCGGCGAACTGGCCGTGGTGAAGATCGTGGCCACCGCCGAGGGGTTCCCGCTCGCCGCGCGCCTGGCCCGCGAGGGCGCGCCCGTGCTGCTGACCGGTGTGTACACCGCGGCCCAGGCGCTCGCCGCCGCCTCCTGCTCTATCCGCTACATCGCTCCGTACCTGGGGCGCATGCGCGATGGCGGCCTCGGCGACGTCGAGGAGATCGCCCGGATGCAGGCCGTGGCGGGGGAGAGCGGCACCGAGGTGCTCGCCGCCTCCTTGCGCTCCCCGCAGGACATCGTCGATCTCGTCGAGCGCGGCATCACCGCTGTGACCGCCTCGCCCCAGGTGCTCGCCGCGATGCTCGCGAGCGAGGCGAGCGTCGACGCCGACGGCGCCTTCGCCGCAGCCAGCAGTCTGCAGGGCGCGCCCGAGGAGCTGCGGCCCGCGCCCGACCAGACCTGAGGCACGACGTGCGATCCCGAACGAAGGAGCTCCCATGACCGCCGCCCCGCCCGCCCCGCAGATCGGTGCCCACGGCCTCGTCTTCACCGGCGAGTTCGACGAGGAGGGCCTGGTGACCGCCGCGAGCGGGGCGCAGCAGGCCGGTTTCGGCCTGCTCGAGCTGCCGCTCGCCGATCCCTATGGGGCCGACGGCGCCCTCGTGGGCCGCATGGTGCGCGACCACGGCCTGTCCCTGACGGCCTCCCTCGGCCTGACCTCCGAGAACGACGTGACCAGTGAGGATCCGCAGACCGTGCGGCGCGGCACCGATCTGCTGCTGCGGGCCGTGGACGTGATCGCCGAGGCCGGTGGCGAGCACCTGTGCGGGGTGCTCCACTCCGCGATGCAGAAGTACATGATCCCCGCCTCCGAGCAGGGCCGCGCGAACTCCGCCCGTGCCCTGGCCGAGGTCGCCGAGCATGCTGCCGCAGCCGGCATCCCGGTCTCCCTGGAGATCGTCAACCGCTACGAGTCGAACCTGATCAACACCGCCCGCGATGCGCTCACCCACCTCGAGCTGATCGATCACCCCAACGTGCACCTGCACCTGGACACCTACCACATGAACATCGAGGAGTCGGACATGGCCTCGCCCGTGCTCGAGGCGGGTGACGCGCTGAGGTACGTGCACATCGGCGAGAGCCACCGCGGCTACCTGGGCACCGGGTCGGTGGACTTCGGCACCTTCTACCGGGCCCTGCAGCGGATCGGCTACAGCGGGCCGATCGTCTTCGAGTCGTTCTCCAGCGCCGTGGTCAGCCCTGCGCTGTCGAACACTCTCGGGGTGTGGAGGAACCTCTGGGAGGACTCCGCCGACCTCGCCGCGCACGCCCAGCGCACGATCCGCGACTCGCTGCGCGCGGTCGAGACCCTGTCCCTGCACTGAC
>JAAZLF010000470.1 GCA_012799425.1 Actinomycetales bacterium
CACACAGAACACGTTCTTCTCCGTCGGCAGCGGCACCGGGCCCACGACCGTCGCACCAGCGCTGGTGACCGTATCCACGATCTTGCGCGCGGAAGTGTCGATCACCTCGTGGTCGTACGACTTGAGCCGGATGCGGATCTTCTGTCCCGCCATGGCGTCCTGTCTCTCTTCTTCGTCTGGCATGGATGCAGCCCGCTCCCGGTACCCGAGGACGGGCGTGTCGGCCTGTGCAGGGCTTATGAGCCCAGCATGAACCGCCGTGAGCCGGCTGCAGCTGCGTCGAATCCCTCTTTCGATGCGCGATCGATGCCATGGGCAAGGTTCGCATCCTCGGGACGGGCCTCATCCGGTGATCATTCGCCGAGGTTCACCCTCGGAGAACGGAACCGGGCATGTCGGCCCGCGCAGACAACTTGAACAGTCTGCCAGACGGCGCTGTGCTCCCACAAGGTCGCACCAGGTGCACCCGGTCACAGATCACGTCCGTGCGGCGCTGCTCCTGCCTCCACGATGAGGCAGGGCACCGCCCGGGCCCCGGGGGCGCGGTGCGATGCCCTCCCATTGTCGCAGAGACGGGACGAGCTCACTTGTCGGTGCTCGGCCCCACTCCGCCCTGCAGCTGGCGCTGGAAGATGACGTACACGATCAGCACAGGGATCACGGTGATGACCACCGAGGCGAACATGCCGCCCCAGTCCACCTTGTAGCCCTGCTGGGCCTGGAGGTTCACCAGGCCCTGGGCGAGCACGTAGTTGTCGCGCTCGGTGTTGAGGACCAGGGGGAGCAGGTACTGGTTCCACATCCCCAGGAAGTTGAAGATCGCCACCGAGACCAGGCCCGGCTTCGCCATCGGCAGCATCACCTGGAAGAAGGTGCGGAAGTCCCCGGCGCCGTCGATCGCGGCGGCCTCGCTGATCTCGTCGGGCAGGCCCGAGAAGAACGAGTGCAGGAAGAACACCGTGAACGGCAGGGCGAAGGCGACGTAGGAGAGGATCACGCCGACCAGGCCCATCCGCCCGTCCAGCAGCCCCATGTTCTTCAGCACGAAGAACAACGGCACCACGGCCAGGAAGATCGGGAAGGTGAGGCCGGCGACCATGCCGTAGTAGATCGCCCGGTTGCCGGGGAACTGGAAGCGGGCGAGCACGTAGGCGCACATGGCGCCCAGCAGCATCACGACCACCAGGCCCGCGCCCACGACGATCAGGGTGTTGAGGAAGTACTCCCCGATCTTCGCCTCCTGCCAGGCGCGGGAGTAGTTCTCCCACTGCATGTGCTCGGGCAGGCCGAAGGGATCGGTGAGGATCTCACGGGAGGTCTTGAACGACGTGTACACCGTCCACAGCAGCGGCAGGATCACCAGCAGCGCCCACAGGGTCAGCACCGCGTGATGCAGGGCGGAGAAACCGGCGCCGTCGCTGCCGCGGTCGCGACGTCGCGGAGAGGCGGGACGATGCTCGCCGCTCCCCCGCTCCCTCACCTGGGCGTCCGTGCTCGGGTGGGTCGCGGCGCTCATCGCTTCTCCTTCTTGCTGCGGCCCAGCCCGATGACCACGACGGCCACCAGCATGGTCACCACGGCCATCATCACGCCCATGGCGCTGGCCTCACCGAAGCGGCCGTCGCGGAACGCGGTCTGGTACAGGTGGAGCGAGACCACCTTGGTGCTGTTGTCGGTGCCGCCGTTGGGGGTCATCACCGACACGAACGTGAAGGCGTCCAGGGCGAAGATGCCCATGTACACCAGGGCGGTGGAGATGTTGTCCCGCACCATCGGCGCGACGATCTGCACCGAGGTGCGGAAGCGTCCGGAGCCGTCGATGCGGGCCGCCTCGAGCACCTCCTGCGGGATCGACTTGATCCCGGCGACGAACAGCACCATGTAGAAGCCCACGAACGTCCAGATGATCGCGAAGCCCACCGCTGCCAGGGCGAAGCGCTGATCGCCGAGCCAAGCGGTGCCGACGTCCTGCATCGGCTCCGCGCCGACGATCCCGAGCACCGCGTTGACCGG
>JAAZLF010000471.1 GCA_012799425.1 Actinomycetales bacterium
AGGAAGCGCTGCAGGTGCAGCGGGTCCTCACCGCCATCGAGGCCAGCTCGGAGCACGGCTCCAGCTGGCAGAGCACCGATCCGCAGTCCCCCACCTCCCAGGAGAGCACCCGATGACCGAGCAGACCCCCACCGCCGCCACCGGCGCACAGATCGCGTCCCGGGTGGCGCTCGTCGTGCGCGGAGGCTGGGACGGGCACCAGCCCGTCGAAGCCACCGACCTGTTCATCCCCTTCCTCGAGGAGAACGGCTTCGCCGTGCGCATCGAGGACTCCCCCGCGGTCTACGCCGACGCGGAGTACATGGCCACGGTCGATCTGATCGTCCAGTGCAACACCATGAACACCATCGAGCGGCCCCAGTTCGAGGGCCTGCGCGCCGCGATCGAGGCGGGCACCGGCATGGCCGGCTGGCACGGCGGCATCGCCGATTCCTATCGCAACGAGTCCGATTACCTCACCCTGATCGGCGGCCAGTTCGGCTGCCACCCGGGCAAGCACCCGGATGAGCGCATCGGGGAGCAGTCCGACAACTACGTCCCGTACACGGTGAACATGCTGCCCGCAGCGGCCACGCACCCGATCACCGAGGGCATCACCGACTTCGACCTGGTCACCGAGCAGTACTGGGTGCTCGCGGACGACTACATCGACGTGCTCGCCACCACCACGCAGAAGGTGCGCGAGTGGGACCCGTGGCACCGCGAGATCACCTCCCCCGCGCTCTGGACCCGTCAGTGGGGCGAGGGCCGCATCTTCGTGTCGACCCCGGGCCACCGCGTCGAGGTGCTCGAGGATCCGAACGTCCGCACCGTCATCGAGCGGGGCATGCTGTGGGCCGCCCGCGGCTCGGACCAGCCCTACGGCGACCACGTCCGCACGGAGGCCACGCGATGAGGGTGGGCATGATCGGCTGCGGGGTCATCTCGCGGCAGTACCTCGAGAGCTTCGACCAGCTCCCCGACGTGCAGCTGGTGGCCGTGGCCGACCTCGACCCGGCCCGTGCCGCGGCCGCCGCCGAGGGCCGCGACGGTGTGCGCGCGCTGAGCGTCGACGAGCTGATCGCCGACCCCGAGGTGGACACGATCCTGAACCTCACGATCCCCGCCGCGCACGCGGAGGTCGATCTGCAGGCCATCGCGGCCGGCAAGAACGTGTACTCGGAGAAGCCCTTCGCGGTGACCGTGCAGGAGGGGGAGGAGGTGCTCGAGGCGGCGAAGGCGGCCGGGGTGCTGGTCGGCTCCGCCCCGGACACCGTGCTCGGCACCGGCACCCAGACCGCGCGCGCCGCGATCGACGAGGGAGTGATCGGCACGCCGACGGCGGCGATGGCCACCATGGTCTGCCCCGGCCACGAGCGCTGGCATCCGCAGCCGGACTTCTACTACGTCCCCGGCGGAGGCCCCCTGCTGGACATGGGCCCGTACTACATCCATGCACTGGTGACCCTGCTGGGCCCGGTCGCCTCGGTGATCGGGGCGGCCAGCCGCCCCCGCGACACCCGCACCATCGGCTCCGGTCCACGCGCCGGGGAGGTCATCCCGGTCAGCACCGACACGCACGTCACCGGCGTGCTGGTGCACGAGTCCGGGGTGCTGTCCACGCTGGTGATGAGCTTCGATGCGGTCGCCACCGCGGCGCATCCGATCGAGATCCACGGGACGGAGGGCACCCTCGCGGTCCCCGATCCCAACCGTTTCGACGGCGAGGTGACGGTGCGCCGTCCGGCCGGCGAGGGCTGGGAGGCCCTGCCCGCCAGCGGCGGCTACTCCGGCGCCGGCCGCGGCATCGGGCTGCAGGACATGGCCGTGCGCGGCGAGGCGCTGCGGGCCAGCGGAGAGCTGGGCCAGCACGTGCTCGAGGTGATGAACGCGATGCTCGAATCCTCCGAGTCCGGGCAGCGCCTCGAGATCGCGAGCACCGTGGCGCGGCCCGATGCCGTGACGCTGGAGGATCCCCGCATCACGGCCTGACCGGACCTCCTGCAGCACCCGCCCAGCGCGCCGGCCCGGTGACGGGTCCGGCGCGCTGCGTCGTCACAGGTTCCAGATGACGGGGACCAGCAGGATCTTCACCACGATCGAGAAGGCGAAGAGCGTGGCGTAGGCGGCCTCGATGCGCTCGTCGGCCCGCTTGGAGCTCGCGGCCTCGAGCACGGCGGGCTGGCCGAGGAAGCCGGCCACCGCGCCGGCGGCACGCGGGGCGGAGAGGTCCAGCACCCAGCGCCCGGCCACCAGCAGGGCGACGCAGCTCAGCAGCGCCACCACGGCGGAGAGCAGCGCCGCGCGCCAGGCGGTGGACGAGGCGAGCATCAGCGCGACCTCGGGGCCCGCGGTGAGGCCCAGACCGGCGAGGAAGAGCAGCAGGCCCAGCTGGCGCAGCGTGCGGTTGGCGCTGCCCGGGAGCGCCCACACCACCGGGCCGGTGCGGCGCAGGGCGCCGAGCATCATGCCCACCAGCAGCGGCCCCGCGGCCGGCCCCAGGGCGAACATCCCGCCGCCCGGCATGGGGAAGCTGAGCAGGCCCAGCGCGACGCCGAGCACGAGACCGAGGCCCAGGGAGAGCACGTCCAGCTCGCCGGCCTTGCGGTCGGAGTCGCCGAGGAAGGCGTGGACGGCATCCAGCTCGCTGCGGCCCACGACCACGGCGAGGCGGTCCCCCGGCTCGAGGACGAGGTCGTCGCGGGCCAGCAGCTCGAGGTCGCCGCGGCGCACTCGGGTGACGACCGCACCGAAACGCACGGACAGGTTCAGATCGGCGATCGAGCGGGAGGCGAGGTCGGGATTGGAGACGGTCAGGCGGGTGAACTCCACCAGGGACCGGTCGTGCGCGATGTGCTGATCGCTCGCCTCGCCGAGCGCCTCGGTGACCGCCTGGACCTGGTCGGGCATGCCGACGGTGACCACCTCGTCCCCGACCAGGAGGTCCTCGCCCGGGACGATCACCCGCACCCGGCCCTCGCGGCGCAGGTAGGAGAAGCGCACCTGCTGCTCGCGCCACTGCGGCACATCCCGCAGGTTCACGGAGCGCTGCACGTGCACGGTGGTCGAGGAGAGGCTGGTGCCGGCCAGGGCCGGGGTGTCCTTCCGCCCCGGCCAGCTGCGCGTGACGATGCTGGAGACCAGCACGATCCCGACGATCACGCCGATCGGGTAGCCGA
>JAAZLF010000472.1 GCA_012799425.1 Actinomycetales bacterium
ACGGTCCTGGGCGACCAGCTCCCACCAGTCGTCGCACTCGGCGGTCGCGTACTCCGGATGGGAGCCGACGTCCAGGTAGAGTCGCGCGGCGTTGCGGAGGAACACGTTCGAGGAGCGGCCCATCGCCACGACGGGCCGGAACAGCTCCCTCGCGGCGGCCTCCGGCTCCAGGGCGCGCGAGCCATCGGCCCGCACGCACACCAGTCCGAACTCCGTCTCCAGTCCCCCGACTCGGCGCTTCATCGGCTCACTGGCCGCCCTTCTGCACGAAGGAGCGCACGAAGGTCTCGGCGTTGGACTCCAGCACGGAGTCGATCTCGTCGAGCAGGTCGTCGGCCGCCTGCGCAGAGGCGAAGGTCTGGCCTCCGGCCACGTTCTCCGCCCCGTCTCCGGGCTCGTCGGGTGCGCCGCCGGGGGCGTTCAGGGACTGCTGGGACATGGGGTCCTCCTTCTCAGTCGGTGACGGCTCGGCGCAGCGCGTCGAGGATCGTCGTGGGGTCGTCTGCAGGGTCGATGCCGTGCTGGGCGCACCAGTCCGCGGAACCCAGCCGGGGGTCCGCGAGCCGCAGCCGGTGGCCTCCCTCGGGGCCTGCCAGGGTGATCGCGTCCCATCCCGCCGAGGGGACGCGCTCCCGATGCGCGGCGATCAGGCCGCCGCGCAGATGGGCTCGGGTGCTGGTGGGGGCGGTGCGCACCGCCTCCTCGACCTCGTCCCGGCCCACCATGCGGCGGACCGCGCCGGCGCTGAGCAGCCTGTCGAACAGGCCGCGCCCGGGGCGCAGGTCGGAGTACTGCAGGTCGATCATGTGCATCCGCGGATCGCTCCACTCCAGGCCGTGCCGGGCGCGGTAGCGTTCCAGCAGCTGGAGCTTGGCGACCCATTCGACCCGCTGGGCGGCGAGCATCGGATCCTGTTCGAGCAGGTCGAGGATCTCTCCCCAGGAGCGCAGCACCGTCGCGGTCTCCTCGTCGTCACGGTCACAGACCGCGACGAGGGCGTCCAGGTGGGCGCGCTGGATCTGGAGGGCGGTGAGCTCGCGGCCGTCCGCCAGCGGCACCGTGGTGCGCAGGCTCGGGTCATGGCTGATCGTGCGCACAGCCGCGACCGGGTCCGCCAGGCGCAGGTCGGGCAGGATCGCCCTGCCGGTGCGGTGCTCGGCCTCGAGCGCGGCGAGCACCAGCGAGGCGGTCCCGAGCTTGAGGAAGGTGGACTCCTCGAGCAGGTTGGCATCGCCGATGATCACGTGCAGACGCCGGAAGCGGGACGGATCCGCATGGGGCTCGTCGCGGGTGTTGACGATGGGCCGGTTCAAGGTGGTCTCGAGCCCCACCTCGGCCTCCATGAAGTCGGCGCGCGAGGAGAGCTGGTAGCCGGGCACCTCACCGCGGGTGCCCAGTCCCACCCGGCCGGAGCCGACGAGCACCTGGCGGGTGGCCAGGAACGGGAGCATCGCAGAGACGATGCGCTCGAAGGGGACCTCCCGGTCCACCAGGTAGTTCTCGTGGGTGCCGTAGGAGGCGCCCTTGCCGTCGGTGTTGTTCTTGAACAGCGCGACCTCGGGGATGCCGTCTGCCGCAGCGAGGATGTCCATCGAGCGCCGTGCGATCTCCTCGCCGGCGCGGTCGGTGACCACGGCCTCGCGGGCACGCAGCACCTCGGGGGCGGAGTACTCGGGGTGCGCGTGGTCGACGTACCAGCGGGCGCCGTTGCGCAGCACGGCGTTGCCGATCGAGCGCTGCGTCGCCCAGGCGAGCACCTCCGCGTCGTCACCCTCGGGCGCGACCTCGGGGCCGGCCAGGGGGATGTCCCTCTCGACGCTGGGGACATGGGCGTCGCGCACCTCGTCGGTCAGCTGCGAAGGGTGGGCGGCCGCACGCTGCAGCTCGAATCCGCGGGCGTCGCGCAGCGGCGTCTCGTCGCCGTAGTCCCAGCGCACACGCTTTCCACGCTCACCCTCGGCGGGGTCGAGCAGGGCGTAGGCGCCGATCACCAGGTGGGACAGCAGGATCGAGCTGCCGGCGCCGGAGCGGGCACGGTCCTCGAGGTCCGCATGGACCACCCCGAACTCCGTCTCGATCCCCATCACCCGCTCGGTGGTGAGCGCGGTGACGTCGGCCTGCGGGGCGGCGCCGCCCATCGCGTCGTTCA
>JAAZLF010000473.1 GCA_012799425.1 Actinomycetales bacterium
CCCCGGCGTGTGCTCGTGCTCTACGATACGGGTCGAGACAGTGTCGGGGTCCATGGGGGGTCCCCGCCCACGAACTTCGCCCCGGAAGGTGCTACCCGATGGCATATCGCTTGAATCCTCCGCCGAACTGGCCGATCGATGATGCCAGCTGGAGCCCGCCTCCCGGGTGGCAGCCGGACCCGTCGTGGGGTCCCGCACCCGAGGGCTGGAACTTCTGGGTGGCGCAGGAGCAGGCACCGGCGGCACAGCCCGAACAGTCAGAGCAGCCCGAGCAGCCCGAGCAGCCCGGGGCACCCGTCGCACAGATCGACGACGACGCGACCCACGTTGCAGGCACCGATGACCAGCCCGCCGCTCCGGCGCCTGCCGAGCAGCCGGCGGACGCCGAGGGCGCGCAGTCGACGGGCCAGTACGGCGCGATGAACCCCTACGGTGCGGTGCCCGCCCGGAGCGACGACGCGCAGCCCGACGCCGGACCCCAGAGCCCCGAGGCACCCGTCTCCGAGGCACAGGACAGCATTGCCGCTCCCGCCGAGCAGGAGCCGGCCGCGCATGAGGGCGCATCCGCCCAGACGGCCGAGTACGGAGGCCCCGATCTCGAGGCCGACCTCGCTCAGCAGGCCCCGTACGAGACCGCAGACGGCGGGCAGGGCGCGGAGTACGGCGCAGCCACCGGTGCTGCCGCGGGGGCGACCGCCGCTGCGGGCCAGCCGGACGCCTACGGCCAGGCTCAGCCCGCTCCCGCATATGGTCAGGCCTCGCCCGCCTACGGCCAGCAGTCGCCGGCCCAGGGCTACGGCCCCCAGTCTCCCGCCCAGGGCTACGGCCAGGAGTACCCCGCGCACGGGTACGGCCAGCAGTCTCCCGCACAGGGTTACGGACCCGGATCCGGGCCGGCGCACCCCGGCCAGGGCTCGGCCTCGGACTACCCCGCGCCGGGCTATGGCCAGCAGTCCCCCGGAGTGGACACCGGCTCGGGCTGGACAGCTTCCACCGGTGCTGGCGAGCCGCCGAAGAAGGGCATCATCCAGCGCTTCTGGTGGGTGGGCTGCCTCCTGATCCTGCTGCTGGTGCTGATCCTCATCGCCGTCGGCGGATTCCTCCTGCTGGGCCGCGGCGGAGATGACCCCGCCGGCACGGGTGGCGGACAGACCACCACCCAGGAGCAGACCACCGAGGAGGAGCAGACCACCGAGGAGGAGCCCGTCACGGACGAGCCCACCGACGAGGCCGCCGAGGACGAGACCGAGTGGCCCACCGACCTCCCCACCATCGATCCGGAGGCGGAGAAGGATGCCGTCAGCATCGTCGGCACGGACGGGACCGGCACGATGGCCGTCGACATGGCCTACATCGCGGCGAGCGATCTCGAGCGCACCTACGGCGGCGCGATGGAGGAGCCGGAGAACGGGGACGAGTACCTCGTCCTGACCGCGAAGCTCACCGTCGGCGAGGGCGAGCTCGGTCTGAACCCCCACCAGTTCAGCGTGGTCACGCCGTACGGCGGCGAGATCTCCCCCGCCTCGGCGTCCTACGGCCTCAAGGGCTCCGGCACGGACGGTCCGATGGACTTCACGGAGGGCGATGAGTACACCATCAAGATCCTCTTCGACGTCAAGCGGGCCAAGGACAACACGCTCAACTTCACCACCTACACCGACGACTACACCTGGGACGTCCCTGCGTGACCCAGAGCCATCGCTTCAACCCGCCGCCGAACTGGCCGGAGCCCCCTCATGACGGGTGGCTCCCGCCGGCGGATTTCCGACCCCAGGCCCACTGGGGGCCGGTGCCGGCGGGCTGGCGGCTCTGGCTGAAGGGGCGGTCCACGGGCCGCGGCGAGGCACCGCTGCAGAGCTCCGAGGACGTTCCTGCGAGCGGGGCCCGTCCGCGGTCCCGGGTGGCTCAGTACCCCGTCGCCGTGCTGAATCCCGGGATGTGGGCGGAGAACCATCTCCAGGCCGAGGACTACGGCTTCCCTCCCGCGAAGCGGCGCTCGTCGCGTCCGCGGCTGCGGCTCGGCGTGACCATCGCCGTCACCGTGCTCGGCTTCGTCACTGCTGCGCTCACCGCGATCATGTTCGTGATGCTCGTGGACTTCGCGGTCGAGGACCTCCCCGGCATGGTGGAGGAGCCTGCGGGCCACCTGCACCAGGTGGTCTCGGGCGCCGAGGCCGTCACCGCCTCCGCGGTCGCCGGATGAGGGGACGTTCCGCCCGCCGAGAGATCCTGTTCAGCCGAGAGACCCTCCTGGGGCTCGTGGCTGTGCTGGTCCTCGCCGGGGTCTGCGTGCTGCTGGGTCTGTGGCAGTACGGGCGCTACGAGGACCGTCGCGATGAGGCCGCCGTCGTCGAGACCAACTACGAGGCGGACCCGGTGGCCCTGGACGCGGTGCTGCCCGATCGGCAGGAGCCGCTCCCCGCTGAGCACACCTGGGCCCCGGTCACGCTCGAAGGCAGCTACTGCAGCGATCCGGACTGCGTCCTGTACGTGCGCAACCGCCAGCTCTCCGGCGAGGTCGGCTTCTGGCAGCTGGTGCCGTTCCGCGCCGAGGACGGCACCACATTGCAGGTGGTGCGCGGCTGGGTCCCACAGGCCACGGGAGGATCCGCGCCGGATGAATCGGCTGCGATCCCCGACGGCGACCTCACCATCACCGTGCGCATGCGCCATGCGGAACCCGTGCTGGACCGCGAACCGCCCCCGGGGCAGACCCACTCGGTCAACCCCCGCCAGTCCGCAGGGCTGGTGGGCCTCGACGACTCCGAGCTCGTCGCCCAGGCGTACGGGGAGCTCGCCGCAGAGGATCCTGCCGGGCCGCGCCCCGCCGCCCTGCCCTCCCCCGACACGTCGCTCGGCCCCCACCTGTCCTACGCCTTCCAGTGGTGGATCTTCGCGCTGTTCTTCCCCGGTGCCCTCATCTACCGCACCCGGCGGCTGTTCCAGGACGTCGCAGAGGATGAGCGCCGCCAGCAGGACCCCGAGCGGGCGGAGACGGCAGACACCGCGCCCGCACCCCGCCCCGGACCCACCATCGACCACCGACCCCGCCGCGCGGTCCGCGCCCGGCGCCGGGGCCACGACGAGGAGGAAGAGGATGCCCTCATCGATCAGCAGACGCCGTGAGCGCACGGCCGTTCCCCGCTCGCGGTTCCTGCCCGGCCCCCGGCCGCGCCGGATCGCGCACCGCGGCTTCGCCCTCGACGGCGCGGAGAACACCATGCGCGCCTTCGAGGATGCGCTCGCGGCCGGGGCCGACATGCTCGAGACCGACACCCGTGCCACTCGCGACGGGCTCGCGCTCGCCGTCCATGACGAAGACCTCCTGCGCGTTGCGGGCGACGAGCGCCGCATCGACGAGATCGGCGCGCGGGAGGCCG
>JAAZLF010000474.1 GCA_012799425.1 Actinomycetales bacterium
CGTGTTCGCGCCCTTGACATAGGTCGCGTGATGCTTGGAATGGTGCAGCTCCATGATCTTCCCCGAGATCGAGGGATCCAGCGCGCCGTAGTCGTAATCGAGATCAGGAAGCGTGTACTCAGCCATGATCAGTCCTTTCGTCGTGGTGATGACACGACCCTAAGACCTCAAGCACACCTGAGGTCAAGCGACGTCGTCGCCGTCGAGCTCCTCGTCGGCATCTTCGACCACGTCCTCGAGCCGGCGCGGTCCGGGGCCGATCTCGGCGAGGGCATCATCGGGGTTCAGCAGCGCGCAGGCCTTGAGGGAGAGACAGCCGCAGCCGATGCATCCGGTGAGCTCGTGCTCGAGCCGCTCGATCGCCCGTCGCCGCTCCTCGAGTCGCTTCTTCCATCGACGTGAGGCCCGCTGCCAGTCCGCGTGGGAGGGGGTGGATTCCATGGGCACGTCGCCGAAGGCCTCACCCACGTCCGCGAGCGGCATGCCCAGGCGCTTGGCGACCGTGACCAGGGAGACGCGGCGCAGCATGTGCCGGGGGTAGCGGCGCTGGTTGCCGGCGGTGCGCACCGAGCCCACCAGGCCGAGATCCTCGTAATAGCGCAGGGCCGACGGGGCCACGCCCGTGCGTCGGCTCATCTCCCCGATCGTCAGCAGCTCATCGGGCTCGTGGACCGGGGTCATGCCCCACCTCCGCTCCCGGTTGACCTCAAGTGCACTTGAGATCCTACGCTCCGGGGAGCATCAATCGGAAGGACTCTGCTCGTGACCTATGTGATCGCGCTTCCCTGTGTGGACGTCAAGGACCGCTCCTGCGTGGACGAGTGCCCCGTGGACTGCATCTACGAGGGCAACCGGATGCTCTACATCCAGCCCGACGAGTGCGTGGACTGCGGAGCGTGCGAGCCCGTCTGCCCCGTCGAGGCGATCTTCTACGAGGATGACACCCCTGACATCTGGGCCGAGTACTACAAGGCGAACGTCGAGTTCTTCGACGACATCGGCGCACCGGGCGGCGCCGCGAAGGAGGGTGTGATCGACAAGGACCACCCGATCATCGAGGCCCTGCCCCCGCAGCCGAACCCCCTGGAGTGAGCCCCGAGGTCAGGTCTCACATCGCTGTCAGGTTTCGCGACACTCCAGTGACCTGCCCGGATCCGACGTCTCGCGGTCTTATCGTGCAGGCATGACCGCTGTTGACATCCGTGTGAAGTCCCTGGCCGCCGAGGCCCTGAGCATCGGCGACCTCTCCGCCCGCACCTCGGTCAGCCCCCGCTCCCTGCGCTACTACGAGGAGCAGGGCCTCCTCACTCCCGGCCGCACCCCGGCCGGCCACCGCCGATTCGATGCCGAGGCCGTGGACCGGGTGCTGCTGGTCCAGAGGCTCTTCGCCGCGGGGCTCACCAGCGCGGAGATTCGGCCGGTCCTGCCTGCGCTGCTCGGAGCGCAGGGATACGACGCCAGTCCCCTGGTCGCACTGCGCACCCATCGTCAGCGGCTCGCCCACGAGATCGCGCGCCTGAGCGACACCGCGGAGATCCTCGACGAGGTCATCGAGGAGCACGAACGCCTCTGAGCATCCTTCCAGTCCGCACGCACCGGAGTTCCGGCGGATCCGGGACATCTTCCCCGGGCTCCCGCCTCACCAGCTGAGCTCGCGGCGAGGCCTGACATGGATGTCGGTGAGCTGCACGTCGGGGCCGGCGGTGATCGCGGTGAGCACCGCGGCGGCCACGGAGGCGGGCTGGATCAGTTCGCTGCGGTCCACGTGCCCGGTGAACATCGGGGTGTCGGTGGGGCCCGGATAGACGCTCGAGACACGCACCCCGTTGCCCTCCTCCTCGACCCGCAGACCGTTGGCGAGGGCGCGCAGGGCGTGCTTGCTCGCGGCGTAGACGGCGTTGCGGGGCCGCGCGGCGGTGCCCGCGCCGGAGTTCAGGAACACGATGGTGCCGTGCGCGCGGCGCAGAGCCGGCAGGGCGTGGCGGGCCAGCTGCGCCCCGGCGGTCACGTTGAGGGTGAGCACGCGCGACCAGTCCTCGGTGTCGGTGTGCTCGACCCCGGTGTCGGGGGAGATGCCGGCGGCGTGCACGAGAGCGTCCAGCTGCTCGGGGACGAGGCCTGCGAGATCGCCCTCGAGCAGGTCCGCGGCGCGCGGGCTGATCAGCTCGGAGACCCTGCCGAGCTCCGCGAGGGCCTGCTGATCGCGGCCCACGGCGATCACCCTCCACCCGGCGTCGGCGAGCTGGAGGGTCACCTCGCGGCCGATCCCGCTGGTGGCGCCGGTGACGAGGGCGGTGTGGGGGCTGCTGTGCTGGATGGTGTCCATGGCTCCAGTCTCCCTCCGCGCCCGCTCAGTGACGAGCGACCTCGATGACCAGCAGCGAGGCGAGAGCGCCGTAGACGGTGCCGGCGGCAGCATCCAGCGCGAGGCGCACCTTCCGCCGTCCCAGCACCGCGTCGCGGAACAGGCCGGCGGCGCTGCCGATCGCGATGTCCGCGACCAGGCCGGTGAGCTGGAGCATCAGTCCGAGCATGAGCATCTGGCCAAAGGGGTTCTCCCCCGCCGAGCCGAGGAACTGCGGCAGGAAGGCGACGAAGAACAGCGCAACCTTGGGGTTGGTCAGGTTCACCACGAAGCCTCGGCGGAACACGTTCGGCACGGCGATGGCCTCGGTGACGGCGGCGCCTGCGTGCCGCCAGGTGGTCACAGCCAGGAAGAGCAGGTATGCGGCACCCGCCAGGCGGATCACGTCGAGCGCGGCTGGCATCTGGGTGAGCGCCACGCCGAGGCCGGTGGCGGCCACGAGCACCCAGATGGTCATCGCGCTGGTCACTCCGAAGGCGCCGCGGACCGCGGCGCGACGGCCCTGGCTGACACCGGTGGCGATGAGAAAGGCCATGTCCGGTCCGGGGGTCACGAGGATGACGACGACCGCGATCAGGAACGCGGGCAGGACCGACACATCGAGCACTTCGCCACCTCGGACACTCTGCGGGAGATCCTCCCGAAACCACGCCCTCACCTGGGCCACGACAGAAGGTAGAGGTCGTCGATGCGGCGCCGCAATCGCCTGGATGCGGGCAGAACGCCCACTGTTCCAGCATTCTGCTGGGTGGGGTTACTCTGACTGCGTGCTCGACGCTCTGGACCACCGCCTCATCGCCCTTCTGCGCTCCGACAGCCGCACTCCGGTGGCGGTGCTCGCGCGGGAGCTCGGCGTCAACCGCTCGACCGTGACCTCACGGATCGACCGTCTCGTGGGAAGCGGTGTGATCGAGGGGTTCACGATTCGGGTCAGCGGCGACGTGGACCAGGACTCCGTGCGCGGGGTGATGCTGGTGGCGACGGATACTCGCCGCAATCACGACGTCGTCCACGAGCTGCGCGGGTACCCAGAGATCGAGCAGCTCCACTCGACCACCGGTACCTGGGATCTGGTGATCCAGCTCCGCTGCCGCAACCTCTCCGAGTTCGATCTGGTGCTCGAGCGCATCCGGGCGATCCCGGGCGTGAACTCCACGCAGACCAGCCTGCTGTTCAGCTCGCTGCGCACCGACTGATCGTGAGGCGACCTCGGCCCATTCGCGATCGTCCATCTTCCGGCCCCCGGGCGCGGCGCGTAGGCAGGTCTGCCAGATCGGCTTTGTGCTGTCCGGCCGCGCCTGCTGGATGTGGCGCAGGTCTGCGGCCACTCGGCGGGACCGGTGGCGCCCTCCGCGCCGATGGTCGAGGCGGATCACCATGTCCCCGGAGTAGAGCCGTGCGTCCTTGAGGTGCTGGTGCTCATCGGCCCTGCCCGGCCCGCGCAGTTCGGGAGGGCGCGACGCAAGTCGTACCCTCTCACTTCTTCGTTGTCCACAATCTCGGCCCGGGCCTGGACGGGGCCGGGGGCGCCGGCAGCATCCTGAGCTGATCAGCCAGCGGATGGAGAAGCGATGAAGGACTACGAGTCGATGGTCGACGCCGAGAAGGCGCGAGCGCTTGCAGAGGTCATGAGGACCGAGGCGATCTTGGCCGAGCTGGACCCGGACCGCCTGGGCAGGGAGCTGCCCCCTGACATGCCGGAATCGGCTCGCGGAGAGTGGGAGGAGTTCGTGGCCCTGTGCGATCGCTTGGACGCAGAGGAGGGAGATGTCTAACCGGCCCTGTACGAGAAGGTGTTCGACAAGGTCGCGCTGATCGGCATCGTCGGCAACGAGGACGGCGCGCACAAGGTGACCGCTGACCTCTCCCAGGGCCTGAACGACGTGGGCTTCACCCTGCCCGCACAGGGCGCCACCTACTGGGTGGGCGAGGCGATGGGCTCGACGGATTATCAGGAGCTCGACCAGGTGCCGGAGGCGGTCGCCGCGACCACGGCGACCGCCGCCCGCAACGCCGCGCACCTGGCGCGGCTGCTGCGGGGCGCGCCGTACCCGCC